>DAOQTN010000274.1:0-4546 GCA_035340555.1 Anaerolineaceae bacterium
CTGTCAGCTTCGTTCCGCATTGCCTTTAGCTATCTGACATCCTTTGCGTGCTCACAACGCTATACAACTTTGTTATTTTCGCCCCCGACATGAGACTCCATTGGAATCATTGAATAAACCAGGGGGCATTTTTTGAAATTCTTACTCTTGACGGCCTTATTTTTTTGATAACCCTATACAATCTTGCTATGCTGCGGCAAACAAGCGTGTTTTTGGATTTTGAGGTTAGATTGGCGCCACCCACTGGATCTGGCCACAACCGGAAAAATCATACCCCCGCAGACTGGCCAGGGTGGCGGAAAACAACTGTGGGTTCAGCTTGGATAAAAGATTCGAAATATCTTCCCGTTCATAGGCAACCGCGGGAATGATGAGATCATAGTTCTCATCGGTCAACGGTTCAAAGGCCAGGCCGTAAAGGGCGGCAGAAGCCTCCAAAACCAGGCCAACGTCACCCCGACCTTCAGCAATGGCCCGGGCAACGGCCGTGTGGGTTGGCTGCGTCTCGCCGTAGCCTTGAATGTCCTCCGGCGGGATCCCGTGACGATGCAGTTGGGCGTCCAGCCAGACCCGGGTGCCCGAGCCGGGCTGACGGTTAACCAACCGGATGTCCGGGCGGACCAGATCCGCCAGGCCGGTGAAAGCCCGGGGATTACCCGCTGCCAGGGCCCAACCCAAACGCCGGGAGGCCAGCCGCACCAGGGCCACCCGCTGGCCAGGCAACAGTTTGCGGACATAAGGCACATTGTAGGTGCCTGTTTCCCCATCCCAGAGATGAGCCCCGGCCAGATCGGCCCGGCCTTCAGCCAGGGCTATCAGCCCGGCCAGGCTGCCGCCAAATTGAACCACAAGTTGGGATCCAGGCGAGATTTCATTAAAATGTGTTTGAAGCCAGTTCACCACGATATCATGGCTGCCGCTAAATCTCAGCACATTTTCCGCCGGGGGTTCGGAGGGTTTTTGAAGGGCCCGCCAGCGGTCCATGGCCAAATCAATTGCTTGCTGGACTGCCGGCAGGGAGTGACCGGCCGTCAGCATTTCCAAAAGAAAGGCCTCCGCCCGATGCACCAGGACCGCCCGTTGCAGCGGCGCAGCTATTTCAATCGGGCCTTCGGCCGTGACCCGGGTTCCCTGCCCAGGACGGCTGACCACCAGGCCCTGCCGGGCAAGTTCCTGATATGCGCGTTGAACCGTACCCTGGGTGCAGTTCCAGCGCGCGGCCTGGTCACGCACCCCCGGCAGGCGGTCCCCCGGGTGCAGTTCACCTTCCAGAATCTGGCTGCGAATGCTGGCGGCAATCTGCTTGTAGAGCTCCGTCCCGTTCACCGGCCATCCTCCTAGGGTTCCAGGGCAATCAGGGTCTGATCCGCTGGACAGGTCACCCACAGCAGGCCGTTATTCCAGGTCACATCCGAAGGATGAGCGCAGACGGAGCCCAGTGACTCGGCTGCCGCGGTTTCAGGATCCAGCTGCAAAAGGGCACCGGAGGCATCCAGGGCCCAGATGCGGCCGCCACCATAGGTCAGCGCTGTCAGTTGCAGATCGAGTTTATCCATGACTTCGGCGGAACCGGCATCAATGCGCCAAGTCTGGTCTGTTCCGGCCACCCAGACCCGGTAGTCATCAAAAGCCAGCGCCATGGCTCCGGCAGGTCCGGCGAAATCGAGAAAAACCTGATTCGGAGACATCAGCCAGAAATGACCATCCGTGTCCACCAGCCAGATCCATCCAGCCGCCTCAATGCCGCGGGCGATGGTCACATCGGCGCCAAATAAATCTCCAAAAGGGATGCGGGCGGTTTCGTCACCAGTAAAGGGATCCATGGAGACCATCTCCGGTCCCAAATCCGAAACAGCCGCAAACCAGATCGATTGGTAGGCCCAGAACGGGGGAATGACCGGTTGAACATCAAACTCTGTCAGTCGCTCCTGCGGCCTGGGATCCCACAATCCCAGATGGGCCCCGTCAAATACCCAGAGATAATCATCCGCGGCACAGGCAAACTGCAGCCCTGGGATGAAAATCTCATGAACAACAGGCAACGCGGGCAGGGCCGCCACGGCAGAAGGCGTGGGGGGGAGCGTCGTCGGTGGCGGGTCAGTGGGGGCGGGGGCGGTGGGTGGCGGCAGGGTCGGGCTGGTCGACGCCAGCGATGGGGCAGTCGTTGGCGGGAGGGAGGGTGTTTGGGCCGGTTGGATTGAACACCCCGTCAACACAACCAGAAACAGGCACAAGATAATCCCAACTCTCATCTTTGATCTCCAGTCAAATTCTCAGGATCGGGCAAAACCAGGCAGGGCGGGGGCAATGTCGATGCGGGCCCAACAGACGCGCGCCAGATCCATGCCCATCGGCGGATAATGAGCGTTGACCACCCGCAAACCCTTCCGGCTCAACATTTGGACCGCCGGGATGAAATCGCGGTCCGATGAGACCAACACGGCGATATCCCAGGCGCTCTCCCAAGCCAGGCTCAGCAGGTCGGTGACGATGGCGGTGTCCACCCCCTTTTCAATGGTCCCTCCCATGGCCCCGCCGCAGTTCGGGCAGATCATTACCTGTTGATGACAGACCGGGCAGTAGGGTGGGTTGCGGGGTTTGCGCTCGATCAACATGACCTGAACCCCGGGCAGACAGTCCAGATAGTTGTTGGCCCACTCGACCAATTTCTTCTCCTCCTGCCGCTCCGGGTTGAAAGATAGATAGACCCGCATCTCTTCAAAAGTGATGTCCGGCCCATCGGTAATGGACCGCACCTGATCCATGATCCAGGGAGAGATCCGGGTCCAGTCAGCGCGGTAGCCGCGCCCATGGATATTGGATGCATTCAATTGAAAATTCCAAAAATCAACAAATACACGGACTCTCAACATGGCGGCTCCAGGAAGTTAAAAAATTTCGAGGAGCGCAGGGGCACTCCTCGGGGGCATAATCACGAACAGCAAACTCCACCCATCCCGCGGACGATGGCACCATTCGTGTGATCTGTTATATCAACTGTAGCGCGAAGAAATGGCTTTGTCAAGTTAGAGTCAAATGAGTAAAAATCGGAATCGAACTAATCAACAGGATGGGATATTGAAATGATTATATCCGAAATTGAGAGATGAGAATGCTATAATGCAGGCATCAGATGGCTTGCCGAGGTGATGATTGATGGCAGATCAGAATATCAAGGGTAAGACGGTGGTGATTACCGGCGCAACCGCCGGAATTGGACTGGCCGCGGCCTGTGCGCTGGCCAAGCAGGGGGCGCGCATCATCGGGGTGGGGCGCGATCCAGCCCGTTGTGAAGCCGCCCGGAAGGTTATAGAACAGGCCAACCCCCATGCCGTGGTTCAATTTCTGCGGGCGGATTTGGCGCTGCAAAGTGCGGTGCGGCAGCTGGCAACCGCAATTGGCAAGACGTTGACGGACTGGGAAGCCCCGGGACTGGATTTGCTGGTCAACAATGCCGGAATGATAGCCAGTTCCTTGCAGCGAACGCCCGAAGGGATTGAGCGTACCCTGGCGGTAAATCATCTGGCGCCGTTTCTGCTCACCCATCAACTGCTGCCCTGGCTGCAAGCGGCCAGCCAGGCCCGGGTGATTACCACCAGTTCAGAGTCACACTACCGCACCTGGATCAATCCCAGGCGCATCAACAATCCATTGATCTACCATGTACTGTGGGCCTACAAAGTGTCCAAACTTGAAAATGTGCTCTTTACCCTGGAGTTTAACCGGCGCGTGAACCCAACCCGGGCCTATGCGGTGGATCCGGGGTTGGTGAATACGGAGATTGGGCTTAAAGGAACCGGCCCCTTCTCACGCTGGATCTGGGAGCTGCGGCGCAAAGGCGGGACCCCGGCGGAAGTGCCCGCCCGTACCATCGCGTATCTGGCCAGCGCCGAAGATCTGACTGCGGCCCCCTACTGGTACAACGGCGCGCCCAAACAACCCAGCCGGGCAGCCAGATCCCCCAAAACAGCCCGTGAGTTGTGGGCGGTTTCCTGCCAGCTGTGTGGAATAACGTGGTGAGATTTAGCGGCGGCGGCTGCGGCGGCGCGTCGGGGCACGAAAAACACGGCGCAGCGCCCGTAAAAGGAACAGCAGAATCACCGCACCCACAAAGGCCGAGATCAGGCTGCCCCAAAATCCGGTACCAATGGCGATGTTCAACTGGCCAAACAGCCAGCCGCCGATAAAACCTCCCAGGACACCGACGATGATGGCGCCCAACAAACCCACCCGAATGCCTTTGACAACCCAATCAGCCAGCAGGCCCGCCAGGCCGCCGATGACAATCCAAAGGACAATATTCCCAAATGACATGACAGAACCTCCGAATTAAAGCGTTGTGTTGATGAGAATGTGGTGTTGATTATACTGCAAGCCCCCGAATCACGACCCAGGAGAGTAACCAATGGAATTGATGGAAGCCTTGTTAACCCGCCGCAGTGTTCGCAAGTTCAGCGGCGAACCAATCAGTGCCGATGATCTGACCGCCATATTGCGATCCGGCAGTTATGCGCCTTCCGCGATGAACCGGCAGCCCTGGCATTTT
>DAOQTN010000275.1:0-4539 GCA_035340555.1 Anaerolineaceae bacterium
GACCAGCACGACTTGACCGCGATAATCGCTCAACCGGATGGGACCGCCCCCGGGGCTGTCGAGCTCAAAATCCGGTGCCGGAAACCCGACCTGGGGGGCAGCGGTCGTTGCCCCGGGGGGGGGAAACCAGATGGTCGTCACCCCGATCCAGGCTGCACTCAACAGCAGTCCGGCCAGCATCAGGCTCAGGCGGAGGGGAGGGGTCTTCATCAAGCAATGGCACCTCAGGGCGTGGCATTCACAAATTCGGCCCAGATTTCATCATAAAGTGCTGTGGCTTCCGGGCTGAGGGGTAGTAAAATCTCGGAGTTGTTCAGCGATTCAGCGGTGGGAAAAACAATGGGATTGTCCCGCAGATCAGCGTCCAACAACGGCAGGGCGGCTTCGTTGGGGGTGGCATAATAGTTGTAATTGGCGATCTCGGCGGCAATCTCGGGGCGCAGCACGAAGTTCAAAAACAGCTCGGCTCCCGCCGGGTTGGGGCTGCTGGTGGGGATGATGAAGCTGTCGCTCCACAGCAGCACCCCCTCTGATGGCAGGGCATATTGGATATCCGGATTGACGGCGGCCCCCTCGAGGGCATCGTAGGCATAGCCCATGGCGGCGTCCAGCTGAAACTCATGGATCAAATACGCCGCAGTCACCCCGGAGGACATGTTTTCAATAAACTGCACATTTGGCCGCAGTTCGAGCAGCCGCTGGCGGGCCTCGTCCAGTTCCGCCGGGTTTTCTGAGTTGGCTGAATATCCCAGGCTTTTCAAAGTCAGTCCAATGGTTTCGCGGCTTTCATATTGCCAGAGACCGACCCGGCCGGCAAGCCCCGGATTCCACAAGTCCGCCCAGGTCGTGATGGGTTGGTCAAAGCGCTGGGTGTGGTAGATGATGCCGGTGGTGCCCCAGTTGAACGGCACCGAGTAGGTATTGGTGGGATCAAAGGACAGTCCCCGGAAATTGGGGGAGATGTTTTTGATGTTGGGGATGGCCGTGGGATCAATCGGGCGCAGCTGTCCCTGACGGATCAGCTGGTCGAGATTGTCGTTATCCAGCACCACCACATCCAGCAGTTCGCCCACCTCAATGCGGTCAACGGCTTCTTCTGTAGACTCATAGGTCAGGTACTTGACCGTCACGCCGTATTCGGCTTTAAATTTGTCGAGGATGGACTGGGGCACATCTTCGGCCCAGTCCAGCAAAACCAATTCCGGTTCCGGAGTTTTCCCGACCGGGAGGGTTGGCTCCGGTGTGCAGGCGCTGATCAGGGCTGTCAGAATGATCAAGGAAATGATGACCAATCGTTTATTCATGATAAAACCTTTTTACTGCCGCGCGGATTTTAACCGCAGGGCAATGTCCCGCAGTTGGGCAAAACTGATGGGCTTGAGCAGGACAAAATCAGCCTGATCCTCCAGGCTGGCGGCCATGATGGAATCCGCCGTGGCCACAATGACCGTGGTTTTTTGCAGCAGCGGGTCGGTGCGGATCTTTGCCAGCAGCTTGTTGCCGGGAATGTAGGGGATGTGCAGGTCCAGCACAATCAGCTGGGGGACAACCTGACTCAGACGCACCATGGCCATGGCGCCATCGGCAATGATTTCAGTATGATAGTCGGCCAGGGCCAGGGCTTTGGAAAAAATTTCAGCCAGCTGTTGATCGTCCTCAATGACGAGTGCCAGGGGCTGGGGGAGGGAGGATGGGGGGTTCATCGGGGGTCTCCTTGGCAAGTAATGGGAGCAAAATGGTAAATGTGCTGCCGCGACCCGGCAGGCTGTCCAGGTGAACGGTTCCCCCCATGGCTTGGGCCAGTTGGCGGACAATGGATAATCCCAAGCCCGTCCCCCCTCGCTGTCTGGTCACCGAGCCGTCCACCTGTCTGAATGGCTCAAAAATTGTCCGTTGGGCGTTCAGCGGGATGCCAATGCCGGTATCGCTGACCTGAAGCGCCCAGAAACCGGCATCCGGTCGCAGGATGCGGGTGATGACACTGCCTTGTTCGGTAAACTTAATCGCATTGTTGATCAGATTGATCAGAATCTGCTGCAAGCGCCCCTCATCGCCGATGATCTCGGGTGGCATTTCAGCGGCAATCTCAAATTGCAGCGTAATTTTTTTTAGTTGGGCCAGATAGCCCATCTGGGCGGCCACTCGTTTCAGCAGGTCGGCCACGTTCACCGGTTTCTGTTCCAGATGGATCTCCCCGGCTTCAAGGCGGGCTTGATCCAGCAAATCCGTCACCAACTGATTGAGGCCCTGGGCGCTGTCGATCAGCTCGGTGATTTTTTGCACCTGATCCGGGCCCACCGGCCCGTAGACGCCGGCCGCCAGCATCTCGCCGTATCCGATGATCACCCCCAGGGGGGTGCGGAATTCGTGGCTCACCTTGGCCAGCATCTCGGATTTGAAGCGGTTGGCTTCCTGGGCCTGATCCCGGGCGATTTCAACCTGCTCCTTGCGTTCCTTCAGGTTGAAGGCCATCAGATTGAAGGCCTGCGCCACCCGCCCGAACTCATCCGGGTAACTGGTCTGGATGGTGTAGTCCAATTCCCCCTGGCTGATGCGGTCGATGCCGGCCTGCAGTCGGCCCAGCGGATGGAAGATCAGCACCACCAGCAGGTGATTGATCAGCAGGGTTCCCAGCAGGCCAATCAGCAGCAGGCCGGCGGCAAACAGAAACGCCGCATTGCGGCTGACCCGATCCACTTCATCCTGATCAATTTCAGTCACAATATACCACCGTGAGCCGGGGACCGGGGCGGCAGCCGCCTGGACTTGCTCGCCGTTCAGACTGGTGGTGTTGAAAATGTCTCCATTGGTGGCACTGGCGAGGATTTGCTCGAATTCGGGGGTGTCGGCAATGCTGGTGCGCTCCAGCACGATCTCTGGGTTGGGGTGGGCAATCACGTGTCCTCGGTTATTGATGAGGTAGGCATAACCGGTTTCGCCGTACTGGATGTTCGCAACAACTTCCCAGAGCATGTTCATGTTCAGCAGGGCGGCCACCACGCCGCCCTCGGCGGCCGGCTGGGACAGGATGATGTAGGGCTCATTGTCCGCCGAGACGGCCAGGTTGCCCATGTAAAAGCGCCCTTCCCGGGCCTCCAGAAACCAGGCGGACTGGGGAATGGTGACGGGATTGTTCAGCAGCGGTGATTTGCGGGAGAGATTGATGATGTTTTGGCCGGTGGCATCAATGCGAACCAGTTCGAGCCAGGTGGGCTGCTGATTCAGGATTTCCTGCCTTAAGGCGGCATCGTTGGCCAGTTGATCAGCGGATATCCGGCTGGCAATGGCCAGATCCCGGATTTGCTCATCCAGAAAAGTGGAAACAATTTCCACCGCGTAGGCGGTTTCCGATATTTGCCTTTCCTGCCAGCGTTGGGATTCCTGCTGACTGGCCAACCCATAAAGGGTGTAACCGGAGCTGGCCAGAATCAACAATAACAGCGCGCTCAGTGTCGCCAGCAGTGGCCAGCGCAGACTGGAACGGAATCTTCGGTTGAGTTGGCGACCAGTTTTGCGGGACATGTCAAGTTTCAACGCCCTTATGGATCGCGAGGCGCTTCAGCAGCATGAAGGGAAAATAAAGCCAAAGATTAACTTATCTTATTATATGCCAGATTGTTTTAATTCAGATATTACAAACACATTAAAGTTTCATCGCCGCCACCACTACCGTTGTCACCCCCGTCACCGGCCACTGCCGCCACCCCCATCACCATCGCCCCCATCACCGGCCACTGCCGCCACCCCCATCACCGCCATGGTCAATGCTATTGACCCATGCTGCTGACCCATGCTGCTGACCCATGCTGTTGACTCATGCTGCTGACCCATGCTGTTGACCAATGCCGGGTATGCAGGCATCCAATTTCCCGTCTCAGACCGGCGGACCATCCCGCGAGCGGTACAGGCGCCCAATCCCGGCGGGTTCCCCACTGACATCGGCCGATCCTGATCTTGACACATTGGGTCCGAAAAGGTATCATTTGGATACCCACCCCACCCGGGGGGGGCAAGGAGTGATTATGAGCAACCCGGAAGTCATTGCCCGCCTCAAGAATGCTGAAGGCCATTTACGGGGCATCCAGCGTATGCTGGATGAGGGGGCCTACTGCATTGATGTGATCCGCCAGATCCAGGCGGTCCAGGCCGCGCTAAACAAGGTGAGCGGCATGGTCCTCTCGGATCATCTGAACAGTTGTGTGATCACCGCCATTCGCGGTGATGATCCGGCTGAGCGGGAACGGGTCCTCACCGAAATCAGTGAAGTGTTTGATGCCGCCCGAAAGGCATAAAAGGAGATCCTGTGAATACTTTGGTTTATATTATCCCGGCAGTTTCCTGCCAGCATTGTGTCCACACCATCAAGATGGAAGTTGGGGAAATCCCCGGCGTCAAGTCGGTGGAGGGCGACCCCCAGACGAAACAATTTACCTTTGTGTATGAACCCCCGGCCACCCCGGCCCAGATCGAGCAATTGCTCAAAGAAATCAACTACCCACCGGCGCATTAAGGTCCCCACCCAAGCCGGCCGGCAGGCCA
>DAOQTN010000276.1:0-4537 GCA_035340555.1 Anaerolineaceae bacterium
CACCGGCCCCAACCGGCCGCCGCTCCGGCCGACCCGCCCCCCGACCAAGATTTTCCGACCCGCAACCTTTTCCGGGAACCTTTTCTACCGTGGATTGTGGATAACGCAAGGAGGATACCGTGGTGACTTCTTTTGATGAGAAAGGCAAGATTTTCACCCAGGTGGTGCGCAAGCAGCCCACCCTGGTCACGCTCCAGACCGCCACCAGCCGCATCAGCGGGCTGCTGCACGTCCACCCCGACTGCCGGCTGAAGGATGAACTCGAGCGCGAGGAACAATTTGTGGCCCTGACCGACGCCAGCGTGATGGACCTGGCCGGCACAACCGTGGTGCTGCGCACCGCCTTCATCACCGTCAACAAGCAGCAGATCATCTGGGTCCTGCCCAATGAGGATCTGATCGAGGAAAGCCGCCCATGAGCCCACTGCAGACCACCCAAACCCCGCAGGCCGCCCGACCGCCCGAACTGCTGCGGCTGAAGGAGCATTTGATCAGCCTGATTTCGCGCGAGCTGGAAATGCGCAGCCCGCCGATGGGCGAGCGCCGCGAAGCGATCCAGCAGATCATGAGCTCGGCCTACCAGGGTCTGCGGCTGTCGCTGCCCACCACCCTGCGGGATCAGCTCTTCCATGAAATTCTCGATGACCTGATGGGCTTTGGTCCGCTGCAGCCGCTGCTGGATGATCCGGACATCACCGAGGTGATGGTCAACGGCCCCAAGAAGGTCTACGTCGAACGCAAAGGCAAGATCACCCGCACCAACGTCACCTTTGACGACGACAACGCCGTCATCCGGGTGATTGAGAAGATCATCCTGCCGCTGGGCCGGCGCGTCGACGCCGACAGCCCGACGGTCGATGCCCGGCTGCCCGACGGCTCGCGCGTCAACGCGGTGATCGCCCCCGTGGCCATTGACGGCCCCTCGATCACCATCCGCAAGTTCCAGAAGGGCAAGCTCTCGGTGGACCAGCTGATCGGCTTTGGCTCCATCACCCGCCCGATGGCCGATTTTGTGCGCGCCTGTGTCGTCTCCCGGCTCAACATCATCATTTCCGGCGGCACCGGCTCCGGCAAGACCACCCTGCTGAACGTCCTCTCCGGCTTCATCCCCGAAGACGAGCGCATCATCACCATTGAAGATGCGGCCGAACTGCGGCTGCAGCAGGAGCACGTGCTGCGCATGGAGACCAAGCCGCCGAACTCTGAGGGCCGCCATGCCGTCACCATCCGCGATCTGGTGCGCAACTCGCTGCGCATGCGCCCCGACCGCATTGTGGTTGGCGAGGTGCGCGGCGGCGAAGCCCTGGACATGCTCCAGGCCATGAACACCGGCCACGACGGCTCGCTGACCACCCTGCACGCCAACACCGCCCGGGATGCCATTTCCCGCCTGGAGACCATGTGCATGATGTCCGGCATGGACCTGCCGCTGAAGGTGCTGCGCGAGCAGATCGCCTCGGCCATCGACCTGATCGTCCAGCAGTCCCGTCTCAAAGACGGCAGCCGCAAGGTGACCTCGATCACCGAGGTCTCGGGCATGGAGGGCGACACGGTCACCATGACCGACATCTTCAAGTTCGAACAGACCGGCATCGGCGCCGAGGGCAAGGTGCTGGGCGAACTGCGCCCCACCGGCATCCGCCCGCTGTTTGGTCCCCGCCTCGAGGCCGCCGGCTTCAAGCTGGGGCCGGAAGTGTTCGGCGCCAATCTCGGCGAAATGATGGGCCGGCGCCGCTAGATCCGGGCCGGTGCGAGCCAGCCCCCGGCGGTGGCGCGGCCAGCCCCCGGATGGCACGGCCAGGTTCGGGCCGGTGCGAGCCAGCCCCCGGCTGTGGCGGACCAGGCCGGGAGCAGGGCCCAGCCAGGCGCAATTATTTGCTATAATCAAGTGAACGGAGAGACCACCATGAGCGCTAATGATAAAGTCATTCAAATCCGCACACGCAAGCTGGGTGTCCTGATCAAGGATGCCCGCACCGCCGCCAAACGGGAGGTGGAGGAATGCGCCCGCGCCCTGGGAATCACGCCGGACACCCTGCGCGCCTATGAGGCCGGCAGCCGCCCCCCCTCCCTGCCTGAACTTGAAGCCCTGGCCTACTACCTGGACATCCCGCTGGAGCATTTCTGGAGCGCCAAGACGCTCTCCGGCGAGGACCACGCCGCCCGGGTCGAACAGGTCCGGCAGCTCAACAAAATCCGCAACCGGATCATCGGGGTGACGCTGCGCACCATCCGCACCCGGCGCAATATTGCCGTGCGGGATCTGGCCGAACAGATCGACATCCCCGAGGCCCAGCTGCGCCGCTATGAGGCGGGGGAGATTCCCATCCCGCTGCCCGAGCTGGAACTGCTGGCCGCCGCCCTCGACAGCCGGGTCGAGGATTTCTTTGACAACAGCGGCCCGATCGGCAGCTGGCGCGCCCAACTGCAGGCCGTGGACAAATTCATGGAACTGCCCGGGGAACTGCGCGACTTTGTCTGCCGGCCGGTAAACCGCCCCTATCTGGATCTGGCCATGCGCCTGAGCGCCCTGTCGGTGGACCGGCTGCGCTCGGTCGCCGAAGGCCTGCTGGAAATCACCTACTAGACGGGACTATTCATGAGCGAAAACTTCGATTTGCAAACCCTGATCAAACAGGCCCAGGAAGCCTATGAAGCCGAGGAATACCTGCAGGCCGCCCAGGGCTTTGAGGCCGCCGCCCACGCCAGTGAACTGGCCGGGGATGCCCTCAACGCCGCCGAAATGCAGAACAACCGCTCCGTGGCCCTGCTGAAGGCCCGCAACGCCGCCGCCGCGCTCGAAGCCGCCCGCGGCACCGAGCTGGTCTTCGCCCAGGCCGGGGATCTGCGCCGCCAGGCAATCGCCGTCGGCAACCAGGCCGCGGCCCTCGACGATCTGCGCCAGGACGAGGAAGCCGCCGCGGCCTACCGCGAGTCGGCGGCCCTGTTCGAGCAGGCCGGCGAGAAGGACCTGCGCGCCCTGGTGCTGCGCCGGATTTCCGCCATTTTGTACCGCCAGAAGAACACCCCGGCGGCGCTCTCGACCATGCTGGACGCACTCAACTGCCAGACCCGGCTGAGCCTGCAGGACCGGATCCTCAAGGGCCTGCTGAAAATTGTGGCCCGGCTGAGCACCCGGGGTTGAGTACCCCGGGCTGACCGCTGCAGACATGATTTTTCGTCGTCCCATTCCCCTGGTCCGCCCTGCCGTCCCCGGGGATCGGGCGGCACTGACCGAGTTGATTCAGTCCAGCCACTGCGTCCACAAACACCTGGACTGGCGGCCCGCCTTGGACTGGCTGGACAGCCCGCCCTTCCTGGTATTGGCGCGCGGCAGAACGCTGCTGGCGGCCCTGGCTTGTCCGCCCGAGCCACCGGATGTGGCCTGGCTGCGCCTGTTTGCCGTCCACCCGGACCTCGAACCGGCGGCGGCCTGGCGGCTGTTGTATCCCCGGGCCCGCCAAATCCTGGCCGGCGCCGGCGCCGGCGCCCCCGTCCACCCGATCGGTGCCCCCACCCACCCGACCGGGAGCCTGGAGCCGCGGCTGGCGGCGGTGGCACTGCAGCCCTGGCTCAGCCGGCTGCTGGCCGATTCTGGGTTTGAACACCACCAGGACATTGTCACCCTGGAATGGGAGCATCCCGACACCCACCCCTGGCGCAATCCCCCCCCCTGGTCGGAACCAACCGGCGGCCGGATCCGGGTCATGCAGCCCTCCGACCTGACCGAGGTGGCGGCAATTGACCAGGCCGCCTTCGAGCCGCTGTGGCGCAACAGCCTGGCGGATGTCCGCCGGGCCTACGACCTGGCCGACTACGCCACGGTGGCCGCAGCCACGGATGGCACGGACCGGATTCTCGGCTTCCAGATCAGCACCGCCAACAGCGGTTACGCCCACCTGGCCCGGCTGGCCACCCGCACCGACTGCCAGCGGCAGGGCGTCGGGCTGGCCCTGGTGCGGGAGCTGCTGGCCGGCTACAGCCGCAACGGCATCCGCATCGTCACCGTCAACACCCAATCCACCAACCAGGCCTCGCTGGCCCTTTACCGGCAGGCCGGCTTCCGCCCCACCGGCGAGGACTTCCCCGTCTGGCTTGCCCCCCTGGCCCCCCCCGCCCACCCGGACCCCCGGGAGCCCCTTCCCCCTCTGGAGACCCCCGATGAGCAACCGTCTGGATGAATTTGAAGCCTACCGCGCCCGCATGAACGCCCGGGTGCTGCAGATCGACCACCTGGGCATCAAGCGTTTTTTCAACCTGGACACCGCCGCCTATCACGACGGCGCCCTGAGCGGCCGGGAGAAGGAACTGCTCGGCCTGGTGGCCTCGCTGGTGCTGCGCTGCAACGACTGCATCGACTACCACGTCCTGCAGTGCGTCCAGGCCGGCTACCGCGACGCCGAGCTGTATGAAGCTTTCAACGTGGGCCTGGTCGTGGGCGGCTCCATTGTCATTCCCCATCTGCGCCACGCGGTCGAGACCCTCGACCTGTGCCGGCAGCGCCCCACCCCCGCCGAATAGCCCCCCGCCCGCCCCG
>DAOQTN010000277.1:0-4491 GCA_035340555.1 Anaerolineaceae bacterium
TCTCAGAATGGTGTCGCATTTTTGCTTTTTTGGCAAGCGCTTTTCTTGAGTTGTTCCCCCCGTTTTCTGGAGTTGATGTTTACCCCCTCAACTTACTGCGGAATCCCTGATGGGAATGAAATTCTAAAACATTGATTTTTTGGGATAACTGGGGGGATTATTCTTGCCGTAGTCGGTGAATAATGTGTTAGGGATTCATTTGACGCCAGGTTCTCATCCATGTATAATCAATTTGCAGGTATCTTGTTCTCCCAGGGCCAGCTATGGCGTTAAAAGGCAATTTACGCGATTTTTCGATAACTCAATTGCTCAACTTAATAAATCTGGCACACAAAACCGGAATGCTGGTGATCGAGGGATCGGGTGAGGTTGCGCGTGTTCACTTCCGGGATGGCAAACTTGCTTATGCCCAGTTTGCGGCAGAGGATAATGGCCTAGCGGCCATTCTGCAGCGTAGCGGTAAAATTTCTGCCAGCCAGCACCAAATCCTCAAAGACCGCGCCGGACACATGACAGACAAGGAATTGGGACTCATGCTGGTTAATGCCGGTTATCTGTCCCAAAATGATATTATTGAAAGCCTGCAGCATTATTTCATACAGGTAATTCGCCGCTTGTTTACCTGGGCTGATGGTTTTTTTAATTTTGATGGCGAGGCGCCAATACCTGAGAACCGCATACCGGTTCGGGTGGACCTGGAAAACCTGATCATTGAAGGAGCGCGGCAGGTTAAGGAATGGGAACAACTGCAGGAGGAAATCCCCAGTTTGGATATGGCTCTGAAATTCACCGATCGCCCTGGAGCCAATATTCGGAGTGTAAACCTCAGCCAGGATGAATGGCGGATTGTTTCGTATGTTAATCCCAAGAATACCTTGCGCCAGATTGCTCATGCTGCCCGTTTGAATGATTTAGAAATTCGACGGGTGGTTTATGGCCTGCTTCAGGCCGGTCTGGTTGAACTGGTTCGCCCCGGTGGTGCGCCATTGCCACCTTCAGGTCGGATGTTCCCGACCTCTGACCGGGGTGAGCAGCGTTCACTGGTCAATAAACTGATCAGCCGCATCCGTTCACTCTAATTGTCCGGGAAGGATTTGTCATGCAAACCGTAAAAATTGTGGTAACAGGCCCCTTCAATTCTGGTAAAACTGAGTTCATTCAGACTGTCAGTGAGATTGATGTGGTTTCAACGGAGCGCCGCATATCCTCCGAGGCTGAACGGGTGAAAGAAACCACCACTGTGGCTATGGACTTTGGGCGCATTACAGTGGATGAGGACTTGGTATTGTATCTATTTGGCACGCCGGGCCAGAAGCGATTTGACTTCATGTGGGAAATTCTCTCTGAGGGCATGCTGGGTTTTATTGTCATGGTTGACAGCACCCGCCCCGAAACATTCCGTGAAGCCCGTTCCATTTTAGAAACTTTCCGCGCTTACGCCCCCACGCCTTATGTCGTTGCCGCCAACAAGCAGGACCGCCCGGATGCTTGGGATCTTGAAGATATGCGGGTGGCGCTGCGCCTGGATAGCAAAGTCAAGCTGCTGCCATCCGTGGCGGTTGATCGGGAATCGGTCAAGTCAGTGCTGCTTGAATTGCTTTACAGTATCCTTGCCGAAATGGATGCGAACCCCGGCCGATAGGCCAGAGAGCTGGTTGATCCGTGTCCTCCATCACTACTGATCAGGGTATTCTCCACTATGAGGTTTATGGGCGCGGTAAGCCTGTAATCCTATTGCATGGCTGGTTGGGATCTTGGGGGCTTTGGCAGGAGACCATGACTTTCCTGGGGCAATACTATCGTACCTATGCACTGGATTTTTGGGGGTTTGGCGAATCTGGGCGCAAGCTGGATACCTATGTAGTGAATGATTTTGTTGCCTTGGTGGACCAGTTTATGGACAAGCTGGGCATTGAGAGTGCCCCCTTGGTGGGACACTCCATGGGAGGTACGGTCAGCCTGTTGGTTTCGCTGCGTTATCCCCAACGGGTGCAGAAAGTGACCGTTGTTGGATCGCCTATTGCAGGATCTTCGCTTGCCTTTTTACTTAAGATGGCAGGTATCCCTTTCAATGCATCCGTTATTTTTACCTTCTTTGGCTTGTTCCGGCGGATCATGCGCGCGGCCGGGCCCTTTATCTGTCGCGATGAACGTTTCTCGGATATGATGGATAGCGATCTAACCAAATTGACCCTTGAATCTTTTTTTTCCAGCATTGCCTCCCTCCGTCGGACTGATTTGCGCCCGGAATTGAGTAATGTTCGGGTCCCGGTGCTGGGAATGTATGGGGATCGCGACAATATTGTCAATCCGAATCAGTGGAAGCTGATGCCACGAATTCCCCAAGGTAATTATTTGCGTTTCAAAAATGCGGGGCACTTTATTATGCTGGACGAACCCCAACCCTTCAAGACACAATTAAAGGATTTCCTTGATAGCCCATTGCCAGCGCCCATAATTGCATCAAACGAGGCCCAGCTTGGCGCATCGGTGTAATCAGTCATTTACCCGGGCAATCGTCCGGGGAATGAAGGAAGTCATTGGTCAAACAGGCGTTCAGGCTATTTTGAATTTGGCGCAGCGTGAACAAGTTCTATCCGCTCGCTTTAAGTTGGATGACCCGCGCGGCATGCTTTTTAAAGATCTGGCCGCTTTGCAATTGATCCTTGAAGCCACATATGGGCCACGCGGTGGTCGGGGGGTGGCTTTGCGGGCCGGTCGGGCAGCCTTTGGCCACCTGCTACGCCAGACAGCCGAACAGATTGGCTTGACGGATATGGACTATCGCCTGTTACCAACTCCGCAAAGGATATTAACGGGTTTGCAAAAACTGGCAGCCCTGACGGCTGCCAGCTGTGCCCAATCGGTGGAAGTCGTTGAAACGACGTCAACCTGGTTATGGCGCATGCCATTGTGCCCGGAATGTTCCCATCGCCAGTCGACCGAACCGGTATGCCATTTTGTGGTGGGATTGCTGCAGGAGTATATGGCTTGGGCCAACGGGGGGCGGTTCCATCATGTGGAGGAACTTGAGTGTCGGGCGAACGGCGGAGCCGCCTGTGTCTTTTCGATAGATCGGCAACCGCTGGAGTTGGGTTGATATGTTAAAAATAATTCTCCAGTGCCCCCGGTATCTGGCGCCCTTTAACGAAAGGGCACGCGATTTGCGCATTCAGAATAAACCACTCTGGTTGCACCAACGCGACCTGCTGGCTGGAATTACCACGAATGAGATGGAATTGCCACCTGGAGCGCGCCTCCCGCAGGTTCATGAACCCTGTCTGGTTTATCGCGACAATCTGTTTTTCGACGGGGAATTCCTTAACGCGTTTCTGGCCGATGCCCGGCAGCGTAAAACACCCAGCCGGGCTGCAATTTCCGCCAACGACCCGGCCTTCCGCGAACACTGTTTACCCCTTTCGGTCTCCTATACCCCGGCTGGTGATGTTTATCTTGTGGACCTTTGGTATTATCCTGATGGTCCTGTGCCAAATGCTGAACCCCTGATTGTGGACATGCTCTCGCGTGAATTGGGGTACTACCATGTGCCCACATATATGGCCAATGAGACCGGCGACCTAACCTATCAGGTGCCTCTGCGCTCTTTAATTGCCATTGATTCTTGGGTCCATATTTTTATTGCTGATTGCGTCTTTGGCTTGTTCGGCCGGGGGGCGCGCTTTGAAAAGCGACTGGATGAGGACCTGGTATTCAAACTCAAAGTCATTGGCACGTCTTTGTATGAAGGGCGGCAAGTCCTGCAATGCTCCAGCCTGGTCAAAATTGGAAGGAATTGTTCCATTGATCCCGATGCTGTCATTCATGGTCCCACCACTATTGGCGATAATGTCACCATTGGGGCTGGAGCCGTGATTGAAAATTGTATTATTGGCGATAATGTCAATGTATCCCAAGATTGTCAGTTAATGCTTTCCGTGGTTGGCGATGGTACTTTTCTGCCTTTTCGTGCCGCGCTATTTATGACAACCATTATGGAGCACGGCATGGTGGCACAAAACACCTGCCTACAAATGTGTGTGGTTGGCCGGAATTCCTTTATTGGGGCCGGAAATACATTCACGGATTTTAATTTGATTGGCGGTTCCATCCGGGCCCGTGACGCCAATGGTGAACTGAAGCCATCCAACCGTCCTGTGCTGGGTGGTTGTGTGGGTCATAACTGTCGTCTGGGATCGGGGTTGATCTTTTACCCTGCCCGGATGATTGAATCAGATGTGGTGATGTTCGCTTCCAAAGAGCGGCGTGTTGTTGACCATGATATTGTCTACGAAGAAAGTGACCATCTGCGGCTCAAGAACCCCGGTATTCATCCCCGGCTGTATCCCCGTCCTGGCGAAGAGGTGGAAGAGACCTGGTAAGGGGAACTTAATATTTTTGTAATGGGGATTCTATGATTAATGAGGCTGCCTTATTCGCACTAAAATTAAAATTCGTGTACAATATTAGAGTGATTGACTCTAAAAGAGAGTC
>DAOQTN010000278.1:0-4491 GCA_035340555.1 Anaerolineaceae bacterium
CGCCTGAAAATCGGTCTGGCCCATCCAGAGGGCGGTGGTCGGCTCCATGGTGATGACGCTGGCTGAGCGACTGATGCGGTCCACCAGGCTCATCTCCCCAACGGTGTCACCGGGTCCCAGAATATTGACGATCACCTCGTTGCCATTCAATTCCGGAACATAGACCTTGACCGTTCCCTGGAGCAAAATATAAATGACCTGGCCTTCGGCTCCAGCCGTGATGATGTCCACCCCCTCCGGAAAATTCCGGAGGTGAAGTCGGGCGGCAAGATAATCATACTGCTCGGGGATGAGCCCGCCAAACAGGGGAATCTGGGCCAGACTTTGTGATGATACCGGGGACATGGGAATCCAGGATAAACAATATGGGGATTGAACCACGGTCAGCATGCCGCACCTCCTATTATAGCCGATCAGAGGCTCTGTCAGTTGACGGCAAGGGGCAGATTTATTTGAGGGGTATTCAGGGCCAAGCCGCCGGTCAAATCCATTTCCAAGCCCTCGGCGGCCACCAACACATTGGGGAAAAGTTCCCGGGCCTGGGCCGACACCTGATCCAGGCGGGCATCATCGTATTCGGGGGCGTGGTGGAACAGGGCCAGGCACTGTGCCCCGGCGGCAGTTGCCGCCTGGCAGGCCATGCTGACCGTGGAATGACCGTATCCCTGGGTAATGGAGATTCCCGGCAGCAGCCCCAGATAATGCTCATCCGTGTACTGGGCATCATGGATCAGTAGGGCCGCTCCGCGGGCAAAGGCGGCCAGCCGCTGATCACCATTGACATAGCCCTCGGTGTCCGTGGCATAAACGACCGAAAGGCCGTTCCAGCTGACTTTGTAATGCATCACCCCGTTGGGATGGGCATAGGAACGCAGCGACCGCACCTGCACCACATCGCTACCCTCATATTGGGACGCCTCGCTGGTGGGACGGATGGCCACACCACCAACTGCCTCACCGATGAGCAGCAGGTCGGTCTCCCGCAGGGCGTCAAAACTGATGCGGGCATTCAGGTCAGCCAGACGCAGCGGAAAATAAGGGGGCTGCATGACGCTTTCGAGGGTCATCCGGGGATCAGCCCCGAGCAGGTTGGGGCCGAACACATGCAGATTGGCGGTGGGAAAGTGGACAGGGACAAAGAAAGGAAAACCCTGGGTGTGATCATGATGAAGATGGCTGAGCAGCAGGGTGGCTTCCAGGGGGAGGCCGCGCTCCCGCGCCCGCCGGGCCAGGCTGCGTCCCAGAGGAATAATACCGGTACCACTGTCCAGGATGATCGTCTGGCCATTGACCTCCAATTCCACACAGGGTGTGTTGCCGCCGTAGCGGGCGGTCTCCGGGCCGGGAGTGGGATAACTGCCGCGCACTCCCCAAAAACGAACTTTGAATGTGGGTTGAGTTTCCATGGTCTTTCTCCTTGATCGTGGGCTGTTGCACTCTTATTATCCCTACCGGGAGCCGGGATCACAAGGAAATATTTCCCACCCTGGCTGGGAAATTTGAGGCAGGTTCTACAAAATTTGACCTGCAATGGCTAATTTGGGTACAATGGGGACACTGCAACCAAGGAGATGATCATCAATGATTGAAAATGCACTACCGCATGTGGTGATTTTGGGGGCCGGTTTTGGGGGACTGCGGGCCGCCAGGCTGCTGGCCAGGCAGCCCGTCCGGGTGACCCTGGTGGACCGCAATAATTACCATCTGTTCCAACCTCTGTTATATCAGGTGGCCACGGCAGGCATCTCCCCGGATGAAATTGCCTATCCGGTGCGCGCCATTCTGCGCCGGCAAAAGAATCTGGAATTTCGGATGACGGAGGCCCGGCGGGTGAATCTGGTGGAAAAAAACTTGGAAACCAGCACCGGGACCATCGCCTACGACGCCTTGATCCTGGCCGCTGGCGGCCAGACCAATTTCTACGGGTTGGAGTCCATTGCCCGACATGGTTTCGGGTTGAAAACGCTTGGAGATGCCACGGCCATCCGCAACCACGTCCTGTCTTGCTTCGAACGCGCGACGCAGGAAGCGGATGCCACCATCCGTCGGGCACTGCTGACCTTTGTGGTGGTCGGCGGCGGACCAACCGGGGTGGAATGCGCCGGAGCAATCTCGGAACTCATTCGCCTGGTACTGTCCAAGGATTATCCCACCTTCAACATCAAGGAGGCCCGCATCCTGCTGCTGGAAGCGGCTGATCGCCTGGTCACCCACCTGCCCGCCAGCCTGGGTGAAGAAACCGCCCGGTCACTCTGGCAAAAGCAAGTCGAGGTGCGCTTTGGCGCTGCCGTGGAGGACTTTGACGGCCAGCAGATCCGATTGAAAGGCGGCGAGATCATTCCGACCCACACCGTAATCTGGGGGGCGGGGGTGCGGGCGGCAGACATCATGGATACCTTGGGCACCACACAGGGGGCCCAGCGCAGGGTGGCTGTCCAGCCCACCCTGCAATTAGAGCAGCATCCCGAAGTATTTGTGATTGGCGATGCCGCCCTGCTGGCCGGTGAGGATGGCCGGCCGCTGCCGATGGTGGCACCGGTGGCCATGCAGCAGGCGGACACCGCTGCCGCCAATCTGATGCAGCTGCTAAAAGGTGGGGAGTTGCAGCCATTCCGCTACCAGGATCCTGGTGCGATGGCAACCATCGGACGCAATCAGGCCGTGGCCCGGTTGGGCCGGCTGGAATTTCACGGCTTCATCGCCTGGTTGATCTGGCTGGTGGTGCACCTGATGCAGTTGGTTGGCTTCCGTAACCGGCTTGTGGTGCTCATCAACTGGACCTGGGATTACTTGTTCTACGACCGGTCGGTCCGCCTGATCGAAGGGGAGCGGTGCCAGGAATAAGCCCGGTGACAGCCGGCGTCCGTCTGGCGCGGACAAGCTGGGATGGGTTGGGGGAGGTCTCGGCAGGTTGGAGCAGGTCTCGGCGGGTTGGGGGAGGTCTCGGCGGGTTGGGGGAGGTCTCGGCGGGTTGGGGGAGGTCTCGGCAGGTTGGAGCAGGTCTCGGCGGGTTGGGGCAGAGTACAGTGGCCGCCCCCCCTACTGTGTAAAATCTGCGACCGGGCGGTTAATTCTTTGTTATAATGAAATGGTTCAAGTCATTATCTTGCAGTCCAGGAGGGACTTATGAAACCTGTCTTTGCAACCGAGGGACTGAAAGCCTTATTAAACTTTCCGTTCCGTGATGCCAAAGCCGCCCAGAAAATTCTGATCGGCTCGCTGTTAATGTTTGCCCAGTTCATCATCCCGGTTCTACCGGGGATTGTCGTCATGGGGTACTTGTCCCGGGTGCTGCGGCGGGTGACTGAAGGCGATGGCCAGGCATCCATGCCCGAGTGGGATGACTGGGGCGGCCTGTTCATGGATGGGGTGAAAGTTTTTGCGGCTATATTTGTGTACTCTCTGCCCATGATTCTGATTGTGGGCTTTCTGTATTTCATGATGTTTGCCCCCATGGTAGTGTTGCCGTTATTGGATGAAACTGGTCCTGAAGCCGTCGGACTGATGATGGCGGTGATGATTCTTGTGGAACTATTCATGTTCCTCATCATTGCATTCATGATGGTGGTTTACGCGATCTACATCGTTATTCTGCCGCCCATCATCGCCCACACCGCCGCCAAGAACCAGTTTGGGGCGGCCTTTGAGATTGGGCGATGGTGGAAAATATTTCGCAGCAACTTCAGCGGGTTTGTGGCAGCGTTAATCATCATCCTGGGGGTCTATGTCGTACTGATTTTTGCGGCCCAGCTTCTGTATATGACCCTGGTACTGTGTTTCCTGATCCCATTGGTCATTGCCCCCATCGGTTTCTACATCAACTTGGTCGCCTTTGCCGCCTTGGGCGAGGTCTACCGGGTTGGTGAGGAAAAGATCAATCCCCCGCAAGACGTGGTCGAACTTCCAGCCTAAGTACGATGTGAATTTGTGAATTAATCCAACAACCGGCTGAATGCGTTCAGCCGGTTGTTCATTTGTAGGTTTTGGCAGCAGATTGGAGGATGGTCGCCTTGGCGGGTTTGGTGTGATCCGGGATCAACCCGGGGTCGGGCTTACAGCCCGGCCAGAGCAGCCAGGTTCAACAACGGCCCAGGGAGGAAACTCAGCGCCACCAGCAGCACCGCCAAACCAATGGCCAGCAGTTCAACCCAGCGGTCTCCCTGAGCTTCAGGCTGCCCGGTGTGCATATACATCACCACAACCACCCGCAGGTAGTAGTAGGCCGAGACCACCGAGGTGATCAGGCCGACCAGTGCCAGCGGCCAAAAGCCGCCGTCAACTGCCACCTTGAACAGGTAGAACTTGCCCCAAAAGCCCAGCGTCAGCGGCGCACCGGTGAAGGATAGCATGAAAACCAGCATGGCCGCGGCCAGCCAGGGGTATTTTCGTCCCAGTCCGGCGTAATCCTCCAGGTCCAGGCCGCGTCCCTCGGCCCGCTCCAGGTTCACCACCACCGCCTCGCCATCGCTCCGCACGAGCACGCATTCCAGG
>DAOQTN010000279.1:0-4480 GCA_035340555.1 Anaerolineaceae bacterium
GACACCGACACCCTCCCCCACGCCCACCGCTACGGCGACCCCGACCAGCACGTCCACCCCCACCAACACCCCCACGCCGACGGATACCCCCACGCCAACCCCCACCGATACGCCGACCGCCACGCCCACCATCCCGCCGCCCTCGGCCGGGCTGATTCTGCCCGATGATGGTCGCTGGGTGGAGGTGGACTTGAGCGCCCAACAACTGTATGCCTATGAATGGGACCAGTTGATGGCCACCTTTGTCATCTCCTCGGGGTTATGGCAGTACCCCACGGTGACCGGGGAATACCACATTTACGTCAAATATCTGTCCGCAGACATGGCCGGACCGGATTATTATCTACCGGCGGTACCCTACGTGATGTATTTCCATGACGGCTACGGCCTGCATGGCACCTACTGGCACAACAATTTCGGAACGCCGATGAGTCATGGCTGCGTGAATTTGCGGACTGAAGATGCCGGCTGGTTGTTTGATTTCACCTCCGTCGGAACGCTGGTTTATATTCACGATTGATGGATGCATTGTTTGGTGATCGTCTGCAGGAAGTCATCTCGCGGCGCACATTTTTAAAGCGCGGCGGCCTGGCTTTGGCCAGCCTGTTCTCGCTGGCCCTGTTGGGGCGAGGCTACAAACCCGGGCAGGCTTTTTCACCCGAAGACCTGCCGGCCACGCACGGGCGCATGGTCAGTGATGATGTGCCGCTGTACGACCGACCATCCTTCTCCGGAAACTTCATCCGCAACTACTGGCAGGATCTGGTGTTGCCCATCGACGAAGCCACGTTGGGTGATGAAGAACCGGCCTACAACCGCATCTGGTACCGCATGGGCGAGGGCTACATCCACTCCGGCAGTGTGCAGCCGGTGCGGGTGGAGACCAACCCGGTGCAGACCAGCCTGCCGCCGGAGGGCCGGCTGGCGGAGGTGACAGTTCCCTACACCGACGCCATCAAATGGCTCAACTTTCCTTCCACAGTCAAGTACCGGCTGGTTTATTCCACCACCTATTGGGTGACCCGGGTGGTACAGGATGCTGCCGGAACCTATTACTACCGGATTGACGACGACAAATACGACATTCATTATTACGTCAACGCCAGCCATTTGCGGCTGGTCACGCCGGAGGACATCTCGCTGCTGTCACCGCTGGTGCCTCCAGCTGCCAAACGGATTGAAATTCGCCTGGCCGACCAGCTGGTGATTGCCTATGAAAACAGCTGGCCGGTTTTTGTCTGCCGGGCGGCCACCGGGGCGAAGTTCAGCAACGGCGATTTTCGCACCCCGCCCGGGCGGTACTATACCGGCCGCAAACGCCCCTCGCGCCATATGGCCGCCGGTGATCGCGCCGCCCCCAATAGTTATGACCTCCCCGGCGTGCCGTGGATCTGCTACCTGACCGAGGATGGCATCTCCTTCCACGGCACCTACTGGCACAATGATTTTGGCAAACCGCGCAGCCACGGCTGCATCAACGTCTCCGCCGCCGCCGCCCTCTGGATCTACCGCTGGACCACACCGAATGTACCCTACGGGGCTGTGCGTTACTCGGAGGATAATGGCACCGCGGTGGATGTTATTGGCGCCGATTAACACCAGCGCCCCGCCCCGCTGCCTGACCACAGCTCCCCGCTCATCCATTCATCACCGCGCTCATCCACTCACCACCCCGGTCACCCACCCGCCCGCCGCCCGTCAACCGCGGCAGCCAGATCGGTACGGCGCGCCCACTGGCCAGGCAACACCCGGCCGGAAAAAGTTGAAACGCGGGCTTGGCTTTTCAACGTCTTGCCGGGGGCCGGGATTCAGGATAAGATAAGACCTACGGAGACGCAACCATGCCCAAACAGGCTCTTTTTGCAGGTTTAATTGTGGATGAATACGACCGGCCGGTGAGTGTGAGCCGGGTCGGCGATGAACCGTTCTATGTGGTGGACGACGATGGTTTCCACCGCCACATTCCATCCGAGGAGGTCGACCGCCAGGTATTGAGCGGAATGCTGGCGTCCATTGAAGGCCATGAAGATATTGTTGCCGACCAGATGGGCCGCATGACCGGCCAGGATGATCCGTTCAGCCGGGCCATGCTGCTGCAGCAGCTGCAGCAAATGGACCAGCAGTTTGAAGCCCTGCTGCAGGTGGGCCTGCCTGAAGAGGCACGGGCCTATCTGGGAATGATGGGCTTCCGCATTGTCATCAATCTGCACGGTGAAGTTCTTGACGTGCACCAGCCCGGCGCCATCAGCGACGAGGGCGGCGATGAATAGTTACGGGAGAAGAAGCCATGGCTGAGCTGACCTTGAATGTGACCACCGTCCGGCAGAAGCTGACCGATTTCATCCGACAGCAGGTTGAACGGGCCGGCCTTTCCCGCGCCGTGTTGGGCCTTTCCGGCGGCATTGACTCGGCCCTGGCCTGCTGCCTGGCGGCTGAGGCCTTGGGTGCGCAAAATGTCCTGGCGGTGCGCCTGCCCTACACGACCTCCGCACCCGACTCACTGGATGATGCCCAGCGCGTCATCGACCTGACCGGGGTGCAGTCCCTGACCATCCCCATCACCCCAATGGTCGAACCGCTGTTTGAGCGCTTTCCCGACATGACCGGTGTCCGGCGCGGCAACATCATGGCCCGCACCCGCATGGTTATCCTGTTTGACCAGTCCGCGGCCTTCCATGCCCTGGTGGTGGGCACCGGCAACAAAACCGAAGTACTGCTGGGCTACAGCACCATTTACGGCGATTCCGCCTGCGCCTTTAACCCGTTGGGCGATCTCTACAAAACCCAGGTGCGCCAGCTCAGTCAGGCACTGGGTCTGCCGGCGTCAATCCTGGCGAAGGCCCCCTCGGCTGATCTTTGGCAGGGACAAACCGATGAGGGGGACCTGGGATTCACCTATGCCGAGGTGGATCGGCTTCTCTTTCACTTGGTGGAGGAGCGCCGCACACCGGACGACTGCCTTGCCCTGGGGTTTGCCCCCGGCCTGGTCCAAACCGTCATCAATCGCGTCCGCCGCAACCGGTTCAAATCGCAGCTGCCGCCCGTACCCCAGATCAACACCCACCCCGCCACTGAACCGTTAGCTTTCATCTAAAATACACCCTTTCATCTACAATACACCTATTATCCTGCCACCTACCCATCTACACACTCACATAACCTCATAAATGCCCCCCCCCGCCTTTCAACACCGCCAATTCGTCCTGCTCTGGGGTGGATTATTTATTTCCATCGCGGGCTCTCAAATGCAAAGCACCGCCCTGCTCTGGCATTTGCGTCAGCTTTCCGACTGGCCGATTTACGTCAGCGGCATCGGGCTGGCCCGCTTCATCCCCATTGTCCTGCTGTCCATGATCGGCGGCGTGGTGGCCGACCGCTTCAACCGCCGCCGGATCCTGTTCATCACGCAGAGCATCATGGCACTGGAAGCACTGACCCTCAGCTTGCTGACACTGACCGGCATCATTCAAATCTGGCACATCTATCTGCTGACTGGCATTCAGGCCGCGGCCATTGCCTTTGATTTACCGGCCCGTCAATCGCTGGTGCCCAATTTGGTGCCCCGCGCCGACCTGCCCAGCGCCTTCTCCCTGCAGTCCATTGCCTACAACACCGGTGCCATCCTGGGACCGATGATCAGCGGCCTGGTGATTGCCAGCGCCGGGCTGAACATGGTCTATCTGTTCAATGCCTTCTCCTTCGGTGCGGTGCTGCTGGCGCTGGTGCTGATGGGACCGGTGTCACAGGCGGTCACGACGCCGCAATCGGGTCCGGGCAGGGCCAGTTTCATCCGCTGGAGCGATATTCGCGATGGCATTCGTTTTACCGCCCGCCAACCCATCATCCTGGGCAGCATGGTGCTTGATTTTCTGGCGACCTTCTTCTCTTCGGCCAACACTCTGCTGCCGTTTGTGGCGGTGGATATTCTGCACGTCAACGAAGTGGGCTACGGCTGGCTGGCCTCGGCCCAGGCCATTGGTGCGGTGGGGGTGGGGTTGGTATTATCACAGCGCACCCGGCTGCGCCGCCAGGGCCAGCTGCTGCTGGCCGCGGTGGTCTTTTTTGGCCTGGCAACCGTGCTGTTTGGCCTGGCGCGCAGTTTCTCCCTGGTGATGATGGCATTGATGTTCATTGGCGCCGCCGACTCGATCAGCACCATCATCCGCAACACCATCCGGCAGTTGCAAACCCCCGATCACCTGCGCGGCCGGATGATCAGCATCAACCAAATTTTCTTCCAGGGTGGGCCGCAGCTGGGGGAGATGGAGGCCGGCGCAGTGGCGCAGGCCTTTGGGCCGGCCGCGGCAATAATCAGCGGCGGCGTGGGTTGCATCCTGGCGGCGGGCCTGGTGGCCGCCGGCTGGCCACAGCTGCGCCGGTACGACGGTGAGAACCCCGAGCCCGTCCCGGCCGGATGAACGCGAACGCCGGCCCCCATGTGCAAGAGCAAATCAAACCAGCGGGGTCATCAGCCCGGCAG
>DAOQTN010000280.1:0-4477 GCA_035340555.1 Anaerolineaceae bacterium
ATCTTGAATCATTGAAGTGAGGTGTTTATGCCTGTCCGAATTCATCCAACCGCAGAAGTTTCCAGTGGGGCTGTCATTGGCACAGGCTCCAGCATCTGGCATCAGGCCCAGGTTCGGGAGGGCGCCGTGATTGGCGAAAACTGCATCATCGGGAAGGGAGTCTATATCGACTCCGGAGTGCAGATCGGCAGTAATGTCAAAATCCAGAATTACGTCTCTGTCTTTCATGGGGTAACCCTGGAGGATGGAGTTTTTGTGGGACCGCATGTTTGTTTTACCAATGACCTGCGGCCCCGGGCGATCAATCCGGATGGTTCCCTCAAGGCGGCCAGCGACTGGGTCCTTTCCGAGACGCGCATCTGCCGGGGTGCGGCCTTGGGCGCCAATTCAACCATCCGTTGTGGCATCACCATCGGCTGTTGGGCGATGGTGGGCTCCGGCAGCGTGGTCACCCGCAGCGTGCCTGACCACGGACTGGTGTATGGCAATCCGGCCCGACTGCGGGGTTTTGTCTGCCCTTGTGGTCAGGCGCTGGGCTTGCGGTCAATCCAGGGGGAAACAGTGGTTGCGGGGTGTCCGCAGTGTGGTTTTGAAGTTGAGATTCTAAAATCCATTTGGGAGCAAACCGATGATTAACATAGCCAAGCCGATGATCGGGCCTGAAGAAAAACAGGCTGTCATGGAAGTCCTGGATTCCGGGATCCTGGCCCAGGGTCCCCGGGTCAAGGCATTTGAAGAGGCCTTTGCCGAGATGTGCGGCGTGCGATACGCCATTGCCACCTCCTCCGGGACAACCGCCTTGCATGTGGCCGCACTTGCTCATGGTCTCAAACCCGGTGATGAGGTCATCACCTCGCCCTTCACCTTTATTGCTTCAGCCAACAGCATCCTGTATGCCGGTGCCCGGCCTGTTTTTGTGGATATTGAGCCGAGGACCTTCAATCTGGATGTGACCCAGGTGGAGGCAGCCATCACCCCCCGCACCCGGGCGATTTTGCCGGTTCATCTGTTCGGGCTTTGCTGTGACATGGCCGCGCTGCAGGAGCTCGCCCGGCGTCACCACCTGATCCTGATTGAGGATGCCTGCCAAAGCCACGGTGCACAGTTCCAGGACCGCCGGGCGGGCGCATTCGGCACCGGAACCTTCTCACTTTACCCCACCAAAAACATGACTTCCGGCGAAGGTGGCATGATCACCACGGACGACGACCTCATCAACGAAAAATGCCGGGTCATCCGCAGCCATGGGATGCGGCGCCGCTACTACCACGATGAATTGGGATTCAATTTTCGCATGACCGATCTCTGCGCGGCGATCGGCCTGGAGCAGTTGAAAAAACTGCCCGGCTTTAACCAACGCCGCCAGGCCAACGCCGCCTTTTATAACACCCATCTGCGCGGGGTCGGGGTGCCGTTCACCCCGGCAGGCAGTGTGCATGTTTATCACCAGTACACCATCCGGGTTCCGGACGGCCGCCGCGACAGTTTGCGGACGGCATTGCAGGAACAGGGGATTGGTTCCGAGGTCTACTATCCCGTGCCGATTCACAAACAGCGATTTTATGTCGAGGAGTTGGGGTACAATCAAATCCTGCCCGAGACCGAAAAAGCTGCGGCCGAGGTGCTGTCATTGCCGGTTCATCCCGGCCTCAGCCAGGCGGACCTGGAAACCGTTGTCCAGGCCGTCAATACCTTTATGGGAGCCTGAATATGACCCGTGTGGCTGCAATTGGTGTGGGTTCGATGGGGCGTAATCACGCCCGGATTTATAATGAGTTGCCGGATGCTGAACTGGTGGCGGTGGCGGATGACAACCTGGCCACCGCCCGACAGATTGGCACCCAGTTTGGGGTGGCTGCCTATGCCGATTTCCGTCAGTTGCTGGATCAGGAACGCCCTGAGGCTGTGAGCATTGCGGTGCCGACAGCGCTGCATTATGACGTGGCCTTGGCGGCGCTGGAAGCGGGAGTGCACGTGTTGATTGAAAAACCAATCGCCGCCACGCTCGAACAGGGATTGGCCTTGATTGACACCGCCCGCCGCTGCGGCCGGATCCTGACCGTCGGTCATGTGGTCCGCTTCAACCCCGCGATTCAGGCTCTGAAACAGAAACTGGTGGCCGGGGATCTGGGGCGCATTTTTCAGATTTTCTGCCGCCGGGCGGGGCCGTTCCCGGCCCGCATCCGGGATGTTGGCGTGGTGGTCGATCTGGCACCGCACGATGTGGACATCATGCGGTTCCTGGCCGGCGCCGATCCCATGCGGCTCTATGCCGAGACCGAGCAACGCATTCACACCGAGCATGAGGATCTGCTGTTTGCCCTGCTGCGCTTCCCGGAGGGGATCGTCGGCGCCTTGGAGATCAACTGGCTGACGCCGACCAAGCTGCGGGAGGTCCTGGTGCTGGGCGAGCGGGGCATGTTCCGGGTGGATGATCTGACCCAGGATTTGTATTTTTATGAAAATGCCCAGGCCGCTTCCCTGACCTGGCCGGCCCTGCAAACCCTGGTGGGCGTTTCCGAGGGCAGCATGACCCGCTTCGCCATCCAGCGTTACGAGCCGCTCAAGCTGGAATTGCAGGCTTTCCTCAAGGCGGCGCGCGGGGAAGCTCCGGTTGCCGTCAGCGGTGAAGATGGCCTGGCCGCGCTGCGCCTGGCCCTGGCTCTGGTAGAGTCCGGCAAAAACCGGCAGCAGATTGTCTTTTGAGGTCCAATGTCTCTGGCTGAATTACGGATCAAAATAGAACAACACACCGCCCGACTGGGGATCATTGGTTTGGGGTATGTGGGCCTGCCGGTGGCGGCCCGGTTTGCGGAGATGGGCTTTCCGGTCACGGGTGTGGATATACAACCCGAGCGGGTGTCCGGGATCAACCAGGGCCTGTCACCCATTGCCGGCGACGAACCCGGATTGGCGGATCTGCTGGGCACCGTAACTGCGGCTGGCCGGCTGCAGGCCACCACCGAGTATGCCCGGTTGCAGGACTGCGACATTGTGCTGATTGCAGTGGAGACACCCATTGACGAGAATCACCAACCTAATCTGGCCGCCCTGCAGGCGGCGCTCCAGTCCCTGGGCGCGGTGTTAACACCCGGAATGCTGGTGATTGTGGAGTCAACCATCGCCCCCGGCACCATGACGGGAGTCGTCTGGCCGCTGCTGGAGGCTGTCAGTGGCAGGTGTGCTGGACGGGATTTTTATCTGGGGCACTGCCCCGAGCGCGTCATGCCGGGAAAGCTGCTGGCCAATCTGACCCGGTTGAGCCGGGTGGTGGGCGGGCAGACACCGGAAACGGCAGCGGTGATGGCTGTACTGTACCGTCAGATCGTCAGTGGTGACCTGGATGAAACTGACCTGGTCACTGCTGAACTGGTGAAAACCACCGAGAATGCCTACCGCGACGTCCAGATTGCCTTTGCCAACGAAGTGGCCCTGATTTGCGAGGCCGCAGGCGGCGATGTCTGGCGGGTGCGGGAACTGGTGAACAAGACCCCCTATCGCCACATGCATCTTCCAGGCGCGGGGGTGGGGGGACACTGCATTCCCAAGGATCCCTGGCTGCTGGCCTCCAGTGTTCAGGAGTGGGATGTTTTTTTGAGACTGATCCCGGCGGCCCGGGCGGTCAACGATGCCATGCCGGAGCACATGGTGCATCTGCTGGAGCAGTCTCTACTGCGGCAGGGTTGGAAATTGACCGGGGTGCGGGTGCTGGTGATGGGCTATGCTTATCTTGAGGAATCCGACGATACCCGCAACAGCCCCAGTGCCCGGCTGGTGACCGAGCTGCGCCGGCGCGGTGCCGATGTGGTGGTGCATGATCCGTATGTGGCGGAATATCAAGGGGCCCTGCTCGAGGCCGCCGCGGGATGCCAGGCGGCGCTGCTGATGGTCTCCCACCGGGCTTATCTGGAACAGGACCTGGCCGCCCTGGCGCGGGTCATGGCCAATCCGCTGGTGATTGACGGCCGCAATGCCTATTCGATCGAGCGGGCCCGCGCAGCCGGCATCCGGTTGCGCTCACTGGGCCGATCCGATATTGGGGAGGTGGATGATGAAACTGACGGGTAAACGGGTACTGATCACCGGCGGGGCCGGTTTTATTGGCAGCAATCTTGCCCAGCGGATCCTGGCCGAAAATCCGGCCGCCTTGGTGATTGTGGATAATTTTTTCCTGGGATCGGAACGCAATCTGGCGCCGGCCCGGGAGCGGTACCCGGATTTGCAGGTGCTGCGGATGGATGCCGCCGACCTGGCAGCCATGAAACATGTTGTGGAAGCACACCAGATTGACGTGGTGTATAACCTTGCGGTTGTCCCACTGCCGACGTCGTTGGAATATCCCGCCTGGACGGTGCAAACCAACGTGAACATTGTACTGACCTTTTGTGAACTGACTCGTTGGGGCGGGGTTGAAACCCTGATCCACTGCTCCTCATCGGAGGCTTACGGCTCCGCCCTGTACTCCACCATGGACGAA
>DAOQTN010000281.1:0-4472 GCA_035340555.1 Anaerolineaceae bacterium
GCTCGGCGGGCCGGGCGGCACTGGCGGCGCACGATGAGCGCATTGGCAAAGGCACGGTGGCGCACCTGTTCCGTCTGGCGCCGCACCTGGAGCGGGCGGTGGATGAGCGCCTGACTGCCAGCACGGCTGAGCTGGAGGCGCTGTACGCGCCGATGCTCAACCGCCGGGAGGCCCTGCTGGAGCAGTTGTCCATCCTGGCCGGGGCAGAGGAAGCAGAGCCCGGCATGGGACCGGTCCAGATCAGCGTTCTAGAAGCAAGGCTGCCGGCGGCGCTGGGGGCATTGTATTTGCAAGCCTTTCGGGCTGGGACGCAGGTATTCCCATATTTCGAGACGGAGTCCGGGCAGCGATGAAGGCAGAACCAGGGAAGACGGTTTATTCGTCTGGGGCGATGACGCGCGGCACCGCCTCGCTGGATGAACTACGCACCCTGTTCCTGGCCTGGCAGCCGGGTGAGCCAGCGGTGAGCTTTGCCCGACGGGTGCAGGCCGAGGGTATCCTGACCAAGAACACCGCGGCACGACTGAAAGATGTCTTATTGAAAGTTTTTCGCCCCTGGTTCCTGGAGCCGGACGAACGGCCTGCGCGCCAACTCAAAGCGCTGGTGGAAACCAGCGGTGAGCGCCAGTTATTCAGTGAGCTGGTCTTTCTATATAAGTGCCGCGCCGAACAGGTGCTGTACGATTTCACCCAGCAAACCTACTGGGCCGCCGCCCAAGAGGGGGCGCTGTACCTGCGCACCCAGGAAATCGAAGATTTCTTGCACGAGGCCCAGGCAGCCGGCAAGGCAGCCAAGAGCTGGTCGCCGGCCACGCTGGAGCGCATGTCGAAGGGCATGCTTAACGCCCTGCTGATGGCCGGCCTGCTGCAAGAGACCAAACACCACCAATACGATATCCCAAACTTCCGCCCGCAGAATTTCACTATGGCTTACCTGGCTTACGATCTGCACCTGGCCGGGCTGACCGACAGCGCTTTGGTCGAGCACCCAGATTGGAAGCTGTTTGGCCTGGGCCGGGCCCAGGTGCTGGAACGCCTGGGCGCCCTGGGCGAGAAGGCCGGACTGATCGTTCAGCAGGCTGGCTCGGTGGTGCGCATCACCTGGCTGTACGCCAGCATGGAGGAAATGATCCGTGCCTATTATGCCTAATACCTTGTCAGATGAGCAACGGCTGGAAGAATCTTTCAACGAGTTGGCCCGGCGGTTGCGCGAGCCGGATGTGCTCAACCCACAGCACGGCGCGGCGGTGTTCTACCTGGTCTTCCCACCCAGCCAGATCCTGACCGTGCGCCGCCTGCTGCCCGCCTGGATGGCGCGTTTGCAGCACGAGCAAGATTTACAGGTGCAGCAGGTTTCGCTGGCCGAGATCCTGTGGGAGCTGGTGGATGAGTCGAGGCGCTGGGAGGGCTGGCTGGCCGTGGAGGGCGATTTCGAGCAGGAACAGGTCAACGACGCCATTGCCAGCGTGCTGCGCGAGAACAATGCCTTTGTCCAGCGGGTGGTGGAGCGGGCATTGAAGGCTGAGCCGGGGCAGGTGGTTTTTCTGACCGATGTAGAGCTGCTGCACCCTTATTTCCGCACCCGCCCGATCGAAGGGGCCTTGCACCAGCAGGCCCAGGCGCCGGTGGTGTTCCTGTACCCGGGGCGGCGCGCCGGACAGTATGGACTGCATTTCTTGGGCTTTTATCCCGAAGACCCGGGCTACCGCTCGAGCTTGATTGGAGGGCTGGCATGACGGCCATTCGTGACCTATTTTCTGACCAACGCCAGATCGGTCGCAAGATCGAAAAGGTGATTGATTACTATGCCGATGACGAGACCCGCCTGGCGGCAGAAATTGACGAATACGAGGCCACCCAGAACGTGGAGGCCTGCTTCCGGAAATTCCTGGATTCTTACCAGGCCGGCGTGCAATCGGGCCAGGTGACCGAGGTGGGCATTTGGGTCAGCGGCTTCTACGGCTCGGGCAAAAGCTCGTTCACCAAGTACCTGGGCTTTGCCCTGGACCCGCGCCGCACCGTGCAGGGGCGGCCCTTCCTGGAGCTGCTGCAGAACCGCCTGCGCTCGGCCGACGTGCGCGCCCAATTGGCTACGGTGGCCAAAAAGCATCCCACGGCAGTAGTGATGCTGGACCTGGGCACCGAGCAGCTTGCCGACAGCACCGCCAACACGGTCACCAACATCCTGTATTGGAAAGTATTGCAGCGCGCCGGTTACTCCAAAGAGAAGAAGCTGGCGCAGTTGGAATTCACCCTGGCCCAGCGCGGCCAGTACGAGGCCTTTCGCCAGGCTTACCAGGGGCAGTTCGGTGAGCCATGGGAGCAGATCCACGATGACCCGCTGCTGGGCATCGCGCGCGCCTCACAACTCCTGCCGGCCATCCTGCCGCAGGAGTTCCCTGACCCGGCGGCTTTCTTGCGCCTGCGCTTCGAGATGACCGAAAGCGTACGCGACCTGGCCGAGCGCATGATCAGCGTGGTGCGGCGCATCAGCGGCGCCGAGAACATCCTCTTCCTGGTGGATGAGGCCGGGCAGTACGTAGCGCCGCGCGGCGACCTGATCTTAAACCTGGACGGGCTGGCGCGCAGTTTCAAAGAGCTGGGCCAGGGCAAGGTATGGGTGGTGGCCACCGGCCAGCAGACCTTGGCCGAGATCGTCGAGCGGGCAGCCTATAACTCGCCCGAGCTGGTCAAGCTGCGCGACCGCTTCCCGCTGGCGGTGGAACTGGATGCGCGCGACATCCGTGAGATCACCTACCGCCGCCTGCTGACCAAATCCAATGCCGGCGAAACCCGGTTGCGCGCCCTATTTAAGGAGAGCGGCCAATCGCTGGTCTGGCATACCCGCCTGCAAGGGACCACGCTTTACAAAGACGATCCCAGCAGCGAGGATTTCGTGCGCTTCTACCCCTTCTTGCCGCAGCACTTTGACGTGTTGATGCAATTGATCCGGGTGCTGGCACGAGGCACGGGGGGCGTGGGCCTGCGCTCGGCCATCCGCGTGATCCAGGATGTACTGGTGGATACTGCCCGCATCCTGCCATCCGGGGAAACGCGCCTGGCAGACCGCCCGGTGGGTGCCTTGGCCACAGCAGCCGATTTTTACAAAACTTTGCGTGTGGATATCCAAAAGGCCCTGCCGCATGTGGTCAGCGCGGTGGAGCGGGTGGAACAGGCCTTCGCCGGCCGGGCGCTGCCCGTGCAGGCCGCCCAGGCAGTGGCCGCCTTGCAGCTATTGGAGGATTTTCCGCGCACGGCTGAGAATATTGCGGCCTTACTGTACCCACAGCTAGGCTTCCCACCCCTGGTGGATGACGTGCGTGCCGTACTGAGCGAGATCGCCGGGACGCGCGGCGTTGGCCTGATCGAAGATCCCCAATCTGGCGGCTACCAGTTCCTGAGCGAGAACGTTGAACCCTTCCGCCGCGAGCGTACCAAATACATTCCCAACAGCGGCGAGGTCAACCGCATCCGCAACGAAGAGCTGACCAATGCCCTGGCCGTACAGCCCAAGGCGCGCCTGGAAGGGGCCAAGGATATACCGGCCGGCGTGCGCCTGGCCAACACCTGGCTCTTTGGCGACCGGGAGGAGATCAATTTCCAGCTTGAGCTGGTGACGCCCGAAGCCTGGGAAACGCGCCGGGCGGCCCTGCTGACCGAAACCGCCCAGGCCAACGAGCTGCGCAATACCATCCTGTGGATGCTGCGCCGCGAGCCGCAGACCGAAGACGCTCTGCCCGAGGTGCGCCGCTCGGAATACGTGGTGGAGCTGATTGGCGACCAGAATGCCGACCGCGACCTGGCGCAGTACGCCCGCTCAGAGGCACAGCGCGCCACCAACGGCCGCGGGCAGATCAAAACCCAGCTCGAGAATGCCTTGCTGGATGGTCTGTTCATCTTCCGCGGCAAACCCACGCCCGTGCGCCAGGCCGGCGCCAGCCTGGAAGCCGCGGCACAGGCCATCCTGAAAGAGGCCGCCGCCAAGATCTTCCACCAATTCCACCTGGTGAAGCTCAGCCCGCCCACCAACCAGGCGGCGCACTTCCTGGAAGTGGACCGCCTGGATCGCATGACGGTTGAACGCGACCCGCTCAAGCTGGTGACGCGCCAGGGCAGCACCGCACGCGTGGCCCCCAACCATCCCGCCCTGGCTGAGGCGCTGCGGGCCTTCAAAGAGAAGGCCGATGGCGCAGGCGGCGGGCGGCTGACCGGCAAGGCCATCCAGGATCATTTCTCGGCTGCGCCGTATGGCTGGTCCAAAGATGCGGCGCGCTACCTGTTTGCGGCCCTGCTGGTGGCGGGCGAGATCGAATTTGTGCTGGACGGCCAGCCCATCCGCACGGCCAGCCCGGCGGCGGTGGAGGCGGTCAAGACCACCATGGCCTTCAATCACGTGGGCGTGGGCCTGCGCGGCAGCCGGCCAGGGATCGAGGTGCTGGACCGGGCGGCCCACCGCCTGGAAGCGCTGTTTG
>DAOQTN010000282.1:0-4469 GCA_035340555.1 Anaerolineaceae bacterium
CGCCCGCTGCCAGGGGGTATCCAGTTTCAGTTCAGTCATAGGGTTCTCCTTACCAATTATTCAGACTAACTATACCCGATTTGTCCGCCGGTATCAACCCAGCAGCAGCGCCACCAGGGCCAGGCCCAGGCCAACCAGATAGGGGACCATGGACCAATCCAACGTGCCGGTGGCCAGCACCAGCACACCCAGGTGAAGAATGGCAAAGAAAAACGCGATCAGGAAAAAGGGGCGATAACCCGGCGCCGCAATTTGCGTGGGGGCCAATTCACCGCTCCCATACAGCGAGCGCTTCAGCGGGGAGCCCGGTTTTTCGGGGCCCGCCAGGCCCCGGCCGATCCAGAAAATGATCAGCACCAAGGGTATGTAGATGAGAAAGGCGAGCGGGGGGGTTAGAATAATATTCATGCTCGTTCTCCTTTAGGGGGCAATGATCCGAAATAGAGCCTGTCCGGCCAAAGCGCCAACGCCGTTGAAAAGTGCCGGGTAAAAACCAAACACCAAAACCACCAGGGAGAGGATGGCCACCGGCACGCTCATCAAAACCGGGACCCGTTTCCCGGCGGTCACAGCCTCGGAAGGTTCATTGCGTACCATGCGGTTGACCAGCGGGGCGTAGTAACCGAGGGAGAGTACGCTGTTAAGGGCGGCAAAGGCCACCAGCGCAATCATCCACCAGTTATTGTTGGCTGCGGCGCCAACAAAGATCTGCCACTTGGACATGAAACCCGCCAGCGGCGGCAGCCCGCCCAGGCCGAGCACGGCAATGCTCAACCCCATGGCAATCAACGGGTAGCGTTTGGCCGCGCCGTTCAAGTCGGTAACGGTCAAGGCAGCGTGTTGCCCCTTGGCAATGTGCAGCGAGTACAGCAGTGCTCCGGCAGCCAGGAAGGCCAAGCCTTTCATCATTGCATGGGTGAACAAATGGAAGAACGCGCCTGCCCCACCCTGGCCGGGGGCCAGGGAGAGATTGCCAAAGGTGACCGTGGCGCCAATGCCAATCAACATGTAGCCAATATGCGCCAGGCTGGAGTAGGCCAGCAGACGTTTCACCACCGTCTGACGCAGTGCCATCAGGTTGCCGGCGACCATGTTCAGCACGCCAAAGCCCAGCATGATGGGGCCCCAGACCGCATTGTTGTAGGCCAGAACGCCCATCGAACGCAGCAGCGCCACCAAACCAGCCGCAATCACCACGCCGGACAGCATGGCACTGATACCGCTGGGGGCCTGTGAGTGAGCATCGGGCAGCCAGGTGTGCATGGGGACCAGGGCGGTCTTGACACCAAAGCCAATGATCATCAAGGCCGCGGCAACAATCATCGTCGGCGGGATGACACCACCCACGCCCACATGCGACAGTTGCTGCAAATTCAACGTCCCGGTGGAGAAGAAGACAAGGGCAATGCCCATCAAGACCAGGGCCGAGCCAATCGCACTTTGCACCAGATACTTGAAACCGGCTTCCAGCGAGGCGGGCTCGTCCCGATAGAAGGCAACCAGCATGAACGAGGTGATTGCCATGGTCTCGAACCAGACCCACAGATTGAACAGATCCGCCGCCGTGCCCAGGCCGATCATGGCCGCCATCATGGCCGAAAGCAGGGCGTAGTATTTTTCTTCACCCACCTCCCGGGCCATATACGGGCCGGAATAGAGCATGACCATCAGCCCCAGCAGCCAGACGGATGCTGCCAGGACCAGGCTGATGCCATCAAAGCGCAGGGAAATATCTGCAAAAAGCAGACCCACGAACCCTTTGTTGGTGGTCAGCAGATCTTGGGCCAAAACAAATAGCGGGAAGCCCATGGCGGCTGTGGTGATGAGTGCAACCCAACGCGCCGGGTTGCGGGAGCTCGATTCACCATCGCGGCGGGCCACCCCGCGCCCGACAAGATAAATGACTGGAGAAGCCAGCAGAGGCAGGCCAATCAGCCAGAGGATAGCAAAGACAGGATTCATGTGTTACGCTCCCAGGGCTATAATGGCAATCACGATCAACAAACCGGCCACAATGCCCACAACGTTCCAGTTGAGCAAACCGGTCTGAGTGACGCGCAGTCCTTCAGCGGCGCTGGAAATGCCCCGCACGATGCCGCGGTTGATCGCCTCGAAGCCGAAGCTGTTATCCGCCGCCCAACCCAGGCCGCGCAGCGCCCGGCCAAGCCCGGACAGTTTGCTGCGGAAGACCCACCCCAGCAGGCCCAGCACCACCACAACCAACGCAATCAGGGTTGGCAGACTGATGACTTCTTCCAAAATATGGAAGGTGGAAGCCGCCTCAATGCCGTGATACGGCAGGGTGGTTTCCGTGCTCAACAGCTTGGCAAAGGGACCAGCCAGCAGCCAGGTGGTGAGGGCACCCAAAGCCAGCGGCGCCAGAGCAATTTTCATCGCCAAACCGGCATCACCATGCGCATGGCTGTGGGACTCACCATAAAAGACCATGCTGACCATCCGATAAGTGTAGAAGGCGGTCAGGCCGGCTCCAATGACCATCAAGACATAGCTCCAGGGAGCAAATTTGAGGCCTACCTCCAGGATCAGCTCCTTGCTCCAGAAGCCATTGAGGACAGGAATGCCCGCCAGGGCCAGGGCCCCGATGATGAAGACCACCCGGGTGAAGGGCATTTGCTTGCCCAGGCCACCCATCTGGCGCATATTCCGCGTGCCCACGGCGTGGATAACCGCACCGGCGGCGAGGAAGAGCAGGGCCTTGAAGACGGAGTGGCTCAGTAGATGGAATTGGCTGGCAAAGATGCCCCCTGATCCCACGGCGTAGACCATGTAGCCCAGCTGGCTGACAGTGGAATAAGCCAAAACCCGCTTGAGATCATTGGCAACCGCAGCCATCAGGGCAGCCAGCAGGGCCGTAACCAACCCCACCAGCATCACCGCCAAAGTCCAACCCGGGACTTCGTGGAAGGCCGGGTAGAAGCGAGCCAGCAGATAAACGCCCGCGTTCACCATCGTCGCCGCATGAATGAGAGCGCTGATGGGTGTGGGGGCTTCCATGGCATCCGGCAACCAGGTCTGGAAGGGGAACTGGGCCGATTTTGCGGCAGCAGCCACCAAAAAGCCATAGGCCATGACCGGCAGCAGTTTAACATGGACCACATCTGGATTGGCCAGCAGGACATTGAAATCCATCTGTCCAGTGTAAATGTAGAGGGCCAAGGCACCCAGCAGCAGGCCGATGCCGCCGATTTGTGTCATGATCAAAGCCTTGACACCACCCGCAACGGCTTTGGGATCATCGCTGTTGAAGGAGATGAGGGCGTAGGAACACAAGGCAGTGATTTCCCAGAAGAAAAACATGAGCAGCATATTGCTGGTCAGCACCAGGCCAACCATGGCCCCAATGAAAAAGAGCATGTAGGCGTAATAGCGGCTGAGCTGTTTTTCGCCATGCATGTAATTCACTGAGAAGATGACTGCCAGGCTGCCAATGAAGGTGGCCACCACCGCCAGAAAGACTCCCAATCCGTCGGGAGTAAAGCTGATGGGGCCAAAAACGCCGCCCAGGTCAGCCAGTTGAACCGATTCGGGACCGGTCTGCAGCAGCAGGCCCAGGCCTGCAACCGCGGCCAGGACAGCAAAAATGACCGCCAGGGTATGGCTGATTTTTTCGGTGCGGTCACCAACAGCCCAGACCACCACTGCCCCCAGCCAGGGCAGGCCCAGTGTAAGCAGGATGAGAATCGCAGGTGTGCTCATGGTTCTACCTCTTCAACCGGGTCAGATCTTTGACGTCCAGCGAGCCAAAGCGGCGGCGGATCTGTACAGCCAAAGTCAGGCCAATGACAGCGACAATGGTATCAGCAACAATGACCGTCAGGGCCAGGGTTTGGCCCAGACCCGGCTGGGAAGTTTCCCGGCCGGCCAGCACCAACGCCAGCATCGCTCCCTTGACCATGATCTGCAGGGCAACAATCACCTTGATGAGATTACGCGTTGCCAGCAGGGCATAAACTCCAACGCCCAAGAGTAAAAAAGCCACGCCCAAGATGATGTGAGGAATGTAGATGTTCATGCTTTCTCCTCATCAGATCCAGGTGTTTCTTCCACGTGGCGTTTCTTGCCTTCAGCCAGCAGCCCCATCATGCCCAAAACGCCGGCAAATATAATGGCAACCTGAAGCAAAACATCCAGGTAGCGCTGACTCCACAGAGCAACATAGAAATTGTCGCTCCCCTGACCGGCCAATGCGCCGTCCGAGAGCTGAGCAATAACCAGCCACCCGATCAGCGCAATCAGGCCGATAACCAGAACCCAGGGAATGGGTTTGGGCAGCGGCACGGGCAGGGCGGTGGATTCGTCTCCTGCGATATTAATCGCAAAGACAAACAGCACGGTCACCAGCCCGGCGCCCACACTTAATTCGATGACAGCGATTTCTGGTGCACCAAGCAGATACATAAGAAGCGCAACCAGCGCGCTGCAGCCAGCCAGCCAGATGGCTGAAACCA
>DAOQTN010000283.1:0-4465 GCA_035340555.1 Anaerolineaceae bacterium
CAGGAACCGAACGTCAATCTGTCATGGATGGATTTGAGTAGGTTTCGGAGAACGGCAGAACCAATCTCCAGTCAGGTTGATTTTGAAGCTGCCCGACCAAATCCGCTGCCCGGGACAACTTGCAAACGGATCCCAGCCAGTCGGTGCCCCGATGGCAGCGGTCCCCGGTTTACCCGAACCAGTTTGTCAGCCGTTAAAACAACCTTATACATCTGTCTTGCGCGACATAATCTTTGAAGACATAATTGGAGATAGCAATAACAGTAGTATTTGACAACCACAAGGAACCTTCATGAAAACCGGTCAAGCGTACCCTTCATCACAAAGCCCGATCATCTTGCAGACAATCCTCCGGGTGCTCCTGGGTGCATTTCTGATCTTTGCCGGGGTCAGCCATGTGACTTTTGCCCGCACCGAATTCCTGGCCCAGGTTCCCCCCTGGGTTCCGCTGGACGGAGACCTGACGGTGGTCATATCCGGTGTAGTTGAAATCTTGCTGGGATTTGGCCTGGTGTTTCTATCCAGGCAGAGCGTCCTGTTCGGTCTGGCCGCGGCAGTTTTCTTTGTGGTGATCTTTCCCGGCAATATCTCGCAGTACCTGAACCGGATTGATGCCTTTGGTTTGAATACGGACCAGGCTCGCTTGGTTCGGTTGTTTTTCCAGCCGTTGCTGGTGATCTGGGCGTTATGGGCCCCTGGTAGCTGGAACGCGCTGCGGGCCGCGAGATTCAATCTGCGGCAGTTTTTCACAACAGCCATTGGCCGGTAATTGATCCCTGGTTTCCTGAAAAGAGCTGACGGTCCTTTTTCCGGGCGAGACATCCCGGCGCAATGAACAAAGACTTACAGGCAGCCAGGGCGTTTTGTAGCTACAGCAACCGCTGGATTGACTGGATTGGACCTGTGGCTGGTGAGGAGCTTTTTATGGCTTATGAACAATTGAAGTTGGAGAACCAACTCTGTTTTCCGCTCTATGCCGCTTCACGCTTGGTCATCCAGGCGTACCAGCCCCAGCTGGACAGGTTGGGCATCACCTACCCCCAATACCTGGTTCTCATGATCCTGTGGGAAACCGACCGCATCGCAGTGAATGAGATTACCCGCAGACTGATCCTGAACACCAACACCGTCACCCCGTTGCTAAAACGGCTGGAGACCCAGGGATTGATCAGCCGGCAGCGTTCAGAGACGGATGAACGCAAGGTGATCATCACCCTCACCCCCCAGGGCCGGCAGTTGCAGACTGCGGCTGCCTCGATCCCGGCAAGCCTGGCGGCAGGGCTGGTAACCACCGACCTTCAGGCAGCAGACCTGCAAAGATTAAAGGATCAGTTGTACCAGGTCATCCATTACCTGTGTCACCGGGAAGAATAGCCCCACAGCGGGCATTACCAGGAGATATTCAATGACAGCAACCCCACCACTGCATGTTTTAGGTCTTTCGGGCAGTCTGCGGCAGACATCCTATAATACAGCCCTGCTGCATGCGGCCGGCGACCTGATGCCCCCGGGCATGACGCTTGAGATCTTTGATCTTTCACCCCTGCCGATGTTCAACCCGGATATCGAGAAGCCACAACCGGAATCCGTCACCATTTTCCGTGATAAACTTGCCCGGTCAAACGCCATCTTGATTGCCACGCCGGAGTACAACAGTTCCATCACCGGCGCTCTGAAAAATGCCATTGATTGGGCCTCCCGCGCACCCCAACCGCCACTGCAGGGAAAACCGGTGGCCATCATGGGCGCCAGCACAGGCAATTTTGGCACACTGAGGGCACAGCTGCATCTGCGCCAGGTTCTCACTCATGTGGGGGCTCTGCCCTTGGGAAAACCAGAAGTACTGGTGGCGCGAGCCGAACAAGCTTTTGACGCAAATCTCCAGTTGGTGGATGCATCCGCACGTGGCTTCCTGCGCGATTTGCTGGTAGCCCTGGCCAACTGGACGGAGCGGGTGGCCATCGTGTGATGCCCTGACAAGCGTTCCCCGCTGAGACCACTGGCGGCGTAATCTGGCCTGATCGAACAGCTTACCGCGTTGGTCGGAGCCGGTGAGAAAAAAACGTCAAGGACGTCATGCCATGCGGCTAGCAATAATTAATAATTCATAAACAAGTCAAGCGAAAAAGGAGAGAAGAAATTGGCCCTTCAAAATGACCACAAAAATAGTCCGCCGAACGCAACCGATCGCAAGTTTACCGGATTGCGACGTTTTAATCTGGTCATGGGGTTTCTGCACCTGGTGCAGGGGCTTTTCATGATTTTGGTTAGTAACGACACCACTTATCCGATCTTCACCAACTACCTGAGCTTCGATACGGTCAACCGCGTGCTCAAGCCCGACACGGCACTCCTGTATGAACTGCCATTTGGGGTCGCGGTGGCTTTCTTCCTGCTCATTTCAGCGGTGGCGCATTTCTACCTGGCAACGATTGGCTACAAACGCTATGTGGCAAATCTGAAGAAAGGCATGAACCCGGTGCGCTTCTATGAATATGCCCTCAGTTCTTCCCTGATGATCATGCTGATTGGCATGTTAATTGGGCTTTGGGATTTGGGCGCGCTCATCCTGATTTTTGCCCTCAATGCTACAATGAACCTGTTCGGCATTATGATGGAACTGCATAACCAGCATACTGAAAAAACCAACTGGACGGCGTTCATCTACGGATGTATTGCCGGGATTGTGCCCTGGATTGTGATCATGCTCTACTTTTTAGGCGCAGTCAATTCCGGAGATGCCAAACCGCCCGCCTTTGTGTATGCCATTGTTCCCACCCTGTTTGTCTTTTTCAACATCTTTGCCATCAACATGGTACTGCAGTACAAGAAAATTGGCCCGTGGAAGGATTACCTGTTTGGAGAACGGGTATATATCATCCTCAGCCTGTTGGCCAAATCCGTGCTGTGCTGGCTCATCTGGACGGGCACCCTGGCACCGATTTAGTTCAAAACGTTTGTGGCCTGATTTACTTAAACCAAATTTTTGGATTGAATGAAAGGTAAAACTTGATGAAAAAAACAGATCGTAATGCCCTCATTGCGCTGCCAATTTTGATCCTGATTGGCTTTTTGCTGGCTCTTGCCGGCAGCCAGGGCGGAAGCCAGGTGGCGGGTATCCCCGTGTACGCCCTGCTGGTTGGATTGATCTTCATCATCCAATGGCTGGTGTTTATTCCGGCCTATTTGCGGCAAACCGAGAAATTCTTTGATTTGACCGGCAGCCTGACTTACATCTCCATCACCATTCTGGCCCTGATTTTGAGCCCCAACCTGGATGGCAGAGCCATCCTGATCGGCGGGCTGGTCATTGTCTGGGCCTTGCGGTTGGGGACTTTTCTGTTTCGCCGGGTTAAAAAAGCTGGCAAGGATGATCGCTTTGACGAGATCAAGCCTTCGTTCATACGCTTTCTGAATGTGTGGACCATCCAGGCGTTGTGGATCAGCTTCACGGCGATTGCTGCGTTGATTACCATCAGCACGGCCACCCGCAAGGAGCTTGATTTCTTTGCCCTGATTGGTTTCCTGGTGTGGGTGGCCGGATTTACGATGGAAGCGGTGGCCGATGCTCAAAAGAGCCGCTTCAACGCGGATCCCCAAAATGCGGGCAAGTTCATCCAAACCGGGTTATGGTCGCGCTCGCGCCACCCCAATTATTTTGGAGAGATCGTCCTCTGGATTGGCGTAATGATCATCGCCCTGCCGGTTCTGAGCGGCTGGCAATGGGTGGCCCTGATCTCCCCGATCTTTGTCGCCCTCCTTCTGACCCGCGTCAGCGGCGTTCCACTGCTTGAAAAGAAGGCCGACCAGAAATGGGGCGGGCAGGAAGATTATGAAGTCTACAAAAAGAGAACCCCTGTTTTAATTCCGAAACTATAATCGGACCATGGCAGCGTGATGCGGCCCCGCCGCCTTAAACGGTGGGGCTGCCGGCAGCCGCCTTGGCCCATTTGGTGCGCAACATGGAGCGGGATCCGCACAACCTTTGTCGGGGGCACCAGAAAACTCAATCGGGAACGCCTTGAACATCCATAAGAATTACGGGCGGGGCATGCAAGGGTGCCAATGGCACGTCTGCTTGGACAAACAGACGAGGTCGTCCCAATTTTTCTTGAGACGACCTCGTTTCGAAAAGAAACTGCTTAATTCTATGAATTCAGGTGGTCGCCCTCCAACGGGTTCACCGTGGAATTGGCCCGGGTGGGCTGGCGATGTTGCCGTAAACAATGCGAACCTCGGGGTTGCGCAGTTCCAGCTCAAACTTCTGGAAAAGCAGGGCCGCAGTCCTCACCGTCATCCCGTTCCTGGCGAAATTCATCCCGGTGCACTTATTGCACACCTGCGGATTTCCTCTGTCGGCTAGAGCCGGCAGGCCCCGCCCGCAATTTCTATGGATTGGCAAGCTGGAGCAGGAGGGGTAAATATATGCGGTTAGCTACCCGCGTTGTTAGCAGGGATGTCGTAA
>DAOQTN010000284.1:0-4460 GCA_035340555.1 Anaerolineaceae bacterium
CTGTCAGCTTCGTTCCGCATTGCCTTTAGCTATCTGACATCCTTTGCGTGCTCACCCCACCGCAGGATGACGGTCCAACAAAATTATGCCAGGTCTCACATCGGCTGCTGGTCATGATGATCGCCCAATCCCAGATTTCCCTGTCTGTTTTATCCTTCATTCTCCAAAAATAGGCTATAATAAGTGCATTAACCATTTTCTAACAATTGGAGGAATAATGACCGACCAAACCCCTATTAATCCTGAGATCACCAGTGATGACAAGCTGTGGGCTCTGCTGTCCTTCCTGATCACACCTGTAATCCCCCTGGTTGTCCTGCTGATGGAAGACAAGAAAAATCGCCCCTTCCTCAAGCACCATGCTTTACCCATGCTGATAGAAGGGTGTCTCCTGGTTCTTGTGAACATCATCCCGATCGTCGGACAAATCCTTATGGCGGTTGGCTTTGTGGTCATCAATGTTCTGATGGGCATCAAAGCCTACAAAGGTGAGTACGTCGACATCCCCGTCATCACGAATTTCTGCAAGAATCAGAACTGGATCTAATCGGCTCCAGACGGGTTCCGGTGGGGGCGTCCTGCACCTGCCAGCCCAGCTCAGCAATCTGAGCCCGATAATCATCCGCCAAAGACCACTCCCGCCGGGCACGCGCCTGCTGCCGAGCTTCCAGCAAAGCCAGCACCTCCGGCGGGGGTGTTTCATTTTCCTTTCCCAATTCAACCTGTTGCCGCCAGGCTGACTCCATAAGCAGTCGGACCGGCTCAGAAACATCCCGCCAGGGATCCGGGGCTGGCTGAAAGGGGCCCAGCTCAGCCAGGGGGAAGCTTGTACCGCTGTCAAAGGATTTCTCCCGCCCAAAGCGAACCAGATGAACGGCGGACTGTCCCAGCACCCCCCCCTGCCCCGCGATCAGGTCCAGCAGCAGGGTGGTGTGTTCATCAATGCCCAGGATGGTTGCTTCCGCAGGCAATAGCGCTGCCAGCGCTTCCAGTCGCCGGCGACCCATGAAACAGCAGCCGGTATCCAATTCCGCACCGCCATCCGTGTTGTTCCAATGCGGGACGATGGCCAGGGATAAACCGTAGCGGCCCAGAAAGTCCAGCCCTCGCTTCCAATGCAGGTCTTCACCCACCTTGTAGATTTCATAGACCGGCAGGGCCCAGCTCCCAAACGCCACCGTCGCCGCCGAAGCCAAGGCAAGGGCGGTGCCCATCAGATGCCGGCCGCGCACCAACTGCCAGGCCAGACTGCCGGCCAGCTGCCGCACGGCGTAGGACGGGCTCCCGGCCCCCAGATAGATCAGGTGGCTGTGCAGGAGGGGGGCCAGGATCTCCAGGTTATCCGGGCTGGTTGGCGCGTCCCGGCGCCGGGCCGGGATTAGCGATATCCGGGGGCGATAGTTTTGCAGCCGGACTGACATGAAATCCGCCACCCGGCTGGCCACCCGGTCGGAATTTAATTCAAAACCAGCCGGGGTTTCCAGCACGGATATTTCGAGCGGGCTCGGCAACCTCGCGGCCAGCGCGTCAAAGGCCCGGCCCCCATTGGCCGCGGTTTCACCCGAGCCGATAAGGGCGATTTGACCGGGTTTGACAGACAGAGCAGCATTCATCTGGAGGCTCATCTGTAGGGGCGATCAAACCACGGGGAGATGCTCAAACTGGCTCTGGTAGAGTTCGGCATAGAAGCCGCCCTGCGCCAGCAGTTCCTCGTGGGTGCCCTGCTCAACCACATCCCCTTCATTAAGGACCAGGATCAAATCGGCATTGCGAATGGTTGAGAGACGGTGAGCAATGATGAAGCTGGTCCGGTTGCGCATCAGCGCGTCCATGGCCTTTTGGATCAAAATCTCAGTCCGGGTGTCCACCGAACTGGTGGCTTCATCCAGAATGAGCATTTTGGGGTCGGACAACACAGCCCGGGCAATGGTCAGCAACTGCTTCTGGCCCTGGGAGATATTGCTCGTCTCTTCATTGAGCACCATCTGATACCCGTCGGGCAGGGTGCGGACGAAATGGTCCACATGTGCCGCCCGGGCCGCCGCCACAACTTCTTCATCCGTGGCTTCCGGCCGGCCGTAACGAATATTCTCCATGATCGTGCCGTTGTAAAGCCAGGTATCCTGCAGCACCATGCCAAACATGTCCCGCAGATCCGCCCGGGTAAAGTCCCGGACATTGTGTCCATCGATGCAGATGGAGCCGCAGTTGACGTCGTAAAACCGCATCAACAACTTGACCAGGGTGGTTTTCCCGGCCCCCGTCGGACCGACAATGGCAATTTTCTGCCCCGGCTCAATGGCCGCGGAGAAATCCTTGATCACAATTTTATCGGGGTTGTAGCCAAAACAAACATGTTCGAAATCCACCCGTCCAGCAACCCGGGCCGGTTTCACCGGCTCGCTGGTTTCGGCAATTTCCTCCGGTTCCTCCAGGAAGGCGAAGACGCGCTCGGCCGCGGCTGCGGTTTGCTGGAGAATATTGGAGATGTTGGCCAGCTGCGAGATCGGCTGGGTGAACATACGCACATATTGAATGAAGGCCTGAATGTCTCCCACGGTGATCAGGTTACGCACCGCCAGGGCCCCGCCCAGGATGGCCACGGCCACGTAGCTCAAATTGCCAACGAAGCCCATGACCGGCATCATCAGGCCGGACAGGAACTGGGATTTCCAGGCGGAACTGTACAGGGTGTCATTGAAAGTGTTGAATTTATCCAGGCTCTGCCCTTCCCCATTGAAGGCTTTCATGACGATGTGGCCACCATACATTTCCTCAATGTGGCCGTTGACATGCCCCAGGTATTCCTGCTGTTGTTTGAAGAATTTCTGGGAGTTTTTAATCACCAGTCCGGTAAACACCAGCGAGATGGGGATGGCCAGCAGTGCGACCAGGGTCATCTGCCAGCTGATCGTGACCATCATGATGAGAACCCCGATCACCGTGACCACATTCGAAAGGATCTGTGACAGGCTTTGATTCAGGGTCTGGCTGACGGTGTCCACATCATTCGTCACGCGGGAGAGCACCTCCCCGTGATTGGTGCCGTCAAAGTATTTGAGCGGCATGCGGTTGATTTTCTCAGCCAGGTCTTTGCGGAACCGGTAGGTGATCCGGGCGGATACCCCCGCCATGATCCAGCCTTGGATGTAGGCAAACAGCATGGACAGGAGATAGAGCCCGACCATGATCAACAGGATGTTGCCAATATAGACAAAATCAATGCCCTCACCGGAGCCGGTGATTTGGGCCACCACGCCTTCAAACAGGCGGGTGGTGGCCTTCCCCAGGATTTTGGGGCCGACAATACTGAACACGGTCGACACTGCGGCAAAAATCATCACGATCAGGATGGACAGCCGGTAGGGTTTCAGGAACCGGATCAACTTGGCCATGGTGCCTTTGAAATCGCGGGCCTTTTCACCGGGCATCATCATGCGCGGGCCGCCCCCCATGGGGCCGTGGCCGCCCGGACCCGAACGCTGGGGTTGGTTGGGACGATTTGGCGTGGTCATGAGAGTTCCTCCAGGCTCAACTGGGAGAGCGCAATTTCGCGGTAGGTTTCACAGGATGTCATCAGTTCGGCATGGGTGCCCCGGCCAACGATCCGGCCATCATCCAGGACGATGATCTGATCGGCATGCAGGATGGTGGCAACCCGCTGGGTGACAATCAGCAACGTGCTGCAGCCAGCCTTCTCATTCAGCGCCCGCCGCAGGGCGGCATCTGTCTTGAAGTCCAGAGCCGAGAAACTGTCATCGAAGATGTAAAGGGGGGCATTTTTAACCAGGGCGCGGGCAATGGATAAACGCTGTTTCTGGCCCCCGGAAAGATTGGCTCCCGCCTGGGCGACCTCGCTGTTCCACCCCTCGGGCTTGGCCGCGATGATTTCAGCGGCCTGGGCAATCTCCACGGCCAGGTCAAGGGTTTCCTGCGAGGCATCCTCATCAGCATAGCGCAGATTGCTTTCGATGGTGCCTGAGAACAGGGTGCTTTGCTGGGGAATGTAACCGATCAAATTGCGCAGATCCTGCTGGGTCACGCTGCGAATATCCACCCCGTCCAATAAAATGGCACCTTCCGTCACGTCATAGAAACGGGGGATCAGATTAATGATGGTCGATTTGCCGGAACCAGTCGAACCGATGAAGGCGGTCGTCTGACAGGGTTGGGCGGTGAAGGAAATCTCATGGATCACATCCTCGTCCGCCCCCGGATACCGGAAGGAGACGTTCTTGAATTCCACCCGGCCGCGGATGGGTTGGGCAAAGGTTTGCGGCACGGCTGGATCATTAATGGTGGGAGTGGTGTCCAGCACATCGGCAATCCGGTTGGCCGACACTGATGCCCGGGGAAGGATGATGAACATGAAGGACATCATCAGGAAAGAGAAAACGATCTGCATGGCATACTGCAGAAAGGCCATCATGTCACCCACCTGCATTGTGGCCTGGGCGACC
>DAOQTN010000285.1:0-4439 GCA_035340555.1 Anaerolineaceae bacterium
AATGCGGTGTCCCATGTCCACCAATGGGGTGACATCATCCACTTGGAAGACGCGGACATCATCGTGGCAGAAATACGAATCCTGCAAAATCGCGGCCTTGACGCTTTCAAAATCGGCCCCTGGTTCCAGCTCCAGATAGAGGTCCCGTTTATGGCAGCCCGGATCCCCGGGGCGTGTGATCGAGAGCGCGTCCCGCACCCCGGCATAGGATTTCGCTGCCACCGTATGTCCCATGCTCATCCCCGGCCCGTAGGTGACGTAGGTCAGTCCGGTCGGCGCCCAGATTTCAAACAAGGCCCGGATCAATGTGCTGACACCCGGATCCACCCCTGCGCCCATGATGGCCGCCGCCCGGTTTGCCCGGGCAATCGGATCCAAGGTGGCTTTGAGTTGCAGGAACGGACCGCCATGCATGTCAAAACAGTCCACGGTGTGAATGCCCTGGGACAGCAGGCTGGGGGCCATCTTTTCTACGGTCCGGGTGGGCAGGGCCAGGATGACAACGGCCGGTTTTTCCGGCAGTTCTTCCAGGGAGGTCGCCAGGGTCACCCCGGGCAGTTCATGCCGCACGGCTTCAATCCGTCCGGGCAGTTCAACCGCGCCAATCAACTGCATATCCGCGGCCAATTGGACGGCCCGGGCGGCATAAATGCCAATATGGCCGCAGCCCATGACCGCAACTTTAATCAGATCACTCATGTTACGCTCCTTCCACAGGTCGCCCTGGGAAAATAAAACTCAGCGGGGTGCCGGGCACATAGCCCAATTCCAAGCCTGTCTGTACCGGTTCGCTGGCTTTGATAATGATGTTGAGGTGGTTGGGAAAATGGGTCAGGTCGTAACCGGCCAGGGTTCCCACGTCCTGCCCATTGATGACCACCCGGTCCCCAACCCATAACACGCCACCCTGCAGCACCTCGAAGTAGCCCAGGTAGGCGATCGCATTCACGGTGGCGTTGGGGGCGGCAGTGGCTTCAGCTGTGATGATCAGTTCGTGAATTTCGTGCTTAAGCACAGCCCGTGAGGGGTAGGGACACAGTTCCAGGCCCCGTTGGGGGGCCCGGGCATCCAGCACACAGTTGATACGCCCCTCCACCGTGCTTTTGGTGGCACAGGGATGGGCGGTATCCAGCAGTTTGTTGACATACGGATCAGGCATGAGAACTCCTTTGTTTTAATCGCTACAATTGTACTCGCCTAAAACAATTTTTAGCAGATCCGGGGGAGGGCTGGCAATCAGGTCCGCCACAGGGGCGGAGGTGATTGCGGCCTGCACGGATATCAGCAGTCGCCCGGCATCCACATAGGCGGCTTCGTAACGGTAATCGCGCTGCCAATAGCGCGGATAGAACGGGTTGACGGTAACCAGGCGCAGGGGCAGTGTTGCCAAAAGCCCTGGCCGGATTGCCATGGCATGGGCCTGCTGCAGCAGGCGGGCCCATGCCCGTGGATCACCGCTGACAGCCAGTTTGACCGGATCCTCAAATAACAGTTCCCGGTCCTGCAGCGCCGGGGCGGCCTTTTCAAGTACGGCCGCGACCAGCCGGGGTGACACCGCCCCGCGCAGCACCCATCCGCTTACCCCGGACAGCAGCCCGTTCAGCGCTGTCTCGACAGATCCAGGCGTCAGCAGGGATTGGGTGACCAGGGCGCCGGACGGGGGTGACTGCCGGGGCAGGGCAAAGAGTTCCGCCAGCGCCCCGACATGTGCCGCCAGCACCGCGATATCCTCATCAAATGCCGCCCCGGTGGACAGCACAAGACCGTCGGCGGCCATCATGGGGGCCATTCGGTTGAGGGCTCCATCCAGCAGGCATAACTCAGCGCCGAGCGCTTGCAGTCGGGCCAGAATGGTTTCAATATCTGCGCGCGTGTTGGGTCCGGCCAGGGCTGCCGGGCCGGGTTCCGTCATGCGCGCGATGACCACCTGCCCCAAAATTGTACGGATGGGCGAGGTTTCCAGAATTTCCAGTCGACCACAAACCGGCAGGGTTTGCTCGGCGGTGGCCAGCAGAGTTCCGGCTGGCAGGGCGTAACGCGGCTTGGGTAACCCGGTGACGTGATCCCGCTGTTCGCCATCATAACCGATACTGGTCACAGCCAGACACAGTCCGGCTTCGGCCGCCCGATCCAAGATCTGCAACGCGGCGGTTGTTTTACCGGTGTTTTTGGCGGTGCCTGCAAATCCGATGGTGTGCATGATGGTTGTGGCGCTTTATCTCAAAATCAATCGGCTGCAGCTGGCCAGCTGCAGCCGGAAAAGATCAATTCGCGGCTGTCATGACGGAACCCCGGCCGGTCCGGCCGGGATACAACCCGTCTTCCTGGCTACCCAACAGACCTTCATAAATGGCAGCGACAAAATCACCGCGCCGGGCAATGGCGTTCAGCGTTGCGGTAATGCCGGCGTGCAGCTGCGCCTGCAGTTCCTCGGCGCGTGGGGTGGGCTGAATATCGGCGGGGCCGAAAAAGCGCAGCAGTTCGCGGGTGGCCCGCAGGGAGTCCACCCGGGCCGGGGCTGAGATGGGGCCTTTGGAATAGGCTTCATCTGAGGAGGCAATGGTGACGGCCGCCACACCGGCGCTGCTGGCCAAGGCCGCATGGGCTGCGGTGGTGATGGCGGATTGCACCCGTTCGGGAGAGTGGGTCATGAAGCCCACCGGTTCACCCGGCCAGACCGGGGCATCCACAATTTCTTGCCAGACCCGCAGTTTGGCAAAGTTCATATCCACAAAGTCGGCATCCATCAAACCTTCAATAGTCATATAGGGTGAGTAACACAGCAGCGGCTTGGGGATTGGACGAGCCCCCAGCTTGAGTCCCAACATGACCATGATCAATAGTCCGGCAAAGGTTTTCTGTGGTGGCACACCGCTGAGTTCATCGTTGCCCGGAATATCAAACGGCAGACCATATCTGGCGGCCAGCCGCAGTGAATGAACGCCGTCCACCGTCAGCCGGGCCGGGTCGGTGCCCCCCCCTGTGCTGCCGTAAGGAATGTTGATTTTTAGCAAATCCGCGCCGGCAGCCTGTGCCAGAACCTGCGTTTCCGGCGTGTTCAGCCCGCGATGCCCGCGCACATTCCACAATGTGGCTGGGTTCATATACTGCCGGATCAATCGAAGGTTATCCAAAGTGACAATGGTGCCGTCATGTTCATGCGTCAGCAGTCCTTCCAGCAGTCCTTCCCGCTGGGCACCCCAGGAGGGATCGAAGTGCAGTACACCATCCACCCCCCAATCTTCAGCCAGCCGGATATGGGTGATGTCCATGATCGGGCAGCCGGTGCCGTATTGCACAAAAAACAGCGGTTTTTGCCGTCCGTGACGCAGTGATTCAAACGGCGGGCGCGTCCCGGCCGTGGCCCCGGGCAGAGCCGCGAGTTCGCTTTCCTCCAGCCGGCGCACCCCCAGGGGCAGGGTGCCCTGCCGATAGAAGGCCTGGATTTCAGCATCACACAGGGCAATATAGCGCTCGCGCAAATCCGGGTCGGGGTCAGTCAACATCTCGGCGCGCAGTTCGGCCCGGGCGATTGCCGGGCTGGTTTTGCCGGCTGTCCAGGCCAGAATTTGATCGGTAATCTGGTCCAGCATCCCGGCAATGGTGGCATCGCGCCAGGCGTAAGTGAATCCCGCGGTCACATCGGGCCGGGAGCGGGGAGCCGTTTGCGCCATCTCTGCTGGCCCGGCAATGGCGTGACCTTCCAGAAAGCCAAGCAGTTCAGCCATATCCAAACTGCCAACAAAACAACCGTCGAACCCCAGTTCCGCCCCCAGTTCCCGGGTGATGGCCATTCCCCCCACCCCCAGCCGGGTTTGGGGGCGCAACCCGGCCGCCTCGGCCAGGTCCACCAGATGCCCCAGGGTCTCGGCCACCTTGTATCCCAGAGTCCGGCTGACCAGGATGGCAATGGGGTGTTCCTCCAGTGCCTGGGCCACCACTTCCTCTTCCGTGGAGCCCGGCGGCAGGGCAACCGCCCGGTAACCCGCATCGGTCAGCTTGCGTTTGAGCAGCTTGATGGCGTTATCGTGAACCGGGTCAAGTGGGGCCAGCAGCACGGTTTTCATTTGCCATCCTCCATGCCCAGCCAGCGGTAGTGATCCCCGGGATGATGGATGTAGCTGCGGATGCGCACCCGCGCCCCTGCGCCGCGATGCTCCACAAACACCACGTCACCATGCGGCAGCCCCAATTCGGCCGCCAGGGCTTCAGCCAGTATTTTGGCTTCGTCCTCATCTTTGCAGTACAGGAAAGTTTCAATGTCCAGCGCGTCAACCACGTGCGCCAGGGCCTTGGTCATGGCGGCCTCCTTGGGAAAATATTGATTGTTATTATATTCGAGTTTAGACAAAAAGTAGTGCGGTCTTCCCCTTGAGGAAAACCGGGTAGTGTATCTTTCGATCATGAAGTAGAGGATAAAAAAGCCTGATCTTCTGTAG
>DAOQTN010000286.1:0-4401 GCA_035340555.1 Anaerolineaceae bacterium
GATCAACTGTCACCGTCGTCTGTTCAGACGCGGCCTGTTGGACCATCGCGTTGGCCGGTTGGACCAGGCTGAAGATCATCCCAACCAGCAACAAGATGGAGAACAGGGTAAAACTAGTCTTACGAGTTGACATTTTTGTTCCTCTTCTGATTAAAAATAGGAGACGGGTAAACGATGTTGGCGGCCCATTGCCGCCGCTGGGGTGGTGCTAAAACTCCTTGTAATCACCTCCTTTAAAGCGCAAAAAACGTTCCCAAACAGCCTGGACGGCCGGAACGAACACATGAAAGCAATATGCGTTGAGCGGTGTACGCTGTTGTGGAAACGGATGAGTAAGTAGCTGCCATTAAGTCAAAGTAAGGAAATCGATGAAAAGCAGCGGCATGTAAAAGTATCCCAGATTAATCAGGGATTAGCAACTGATTAGATTATAAGCAAGTGAGAAACGAGAGTCAAGCTGATTCAATCGTTCGGTAGAATATTTTACAATAAACTGCCAAAGCTCTTAATTTGCCGGGACATTCATCCGTTCTCCAAACTGTGGCCACTGGGAGTGTTGCTTCTCCTACCATCACCGATTATGAGGTTGGAATTGTGGCGCAAAGCTGCAGGCGCTCGGTTTCTGGCAGGGCTGCCCGGGCCTGATCACGGACGGTGTTCATGCCGACAAAAAATTCGCGCATCATGATCAGCAGCAGGTAGCGCCCGCGGCCGCTAAGGGTGATGGCCGTGCGATCATTGCGGGAAAAGGCGCCGGCCAGGCTCAACAGGGTGATTTCCGGTGCCAAGACTGTATCTACCGAAACCCCAAAGTCCCGTCGGAATTTGATCTTGTCCAACTGCAAGCCGAACAAATCCATCATAAAGCGGTACAGCATTTGTTCGCGGCGGCCGAAAGCAGCCTCGGCCGTAAGGGCCATATGCCCCGCCTGCACCTGCCAGGCATACTCATTGACAGAAAATGTGTTGACATACAGTCGACCATCCAAGTAGCTGAACGCTCCGGAGCCAATCCCAACATACTCCGCATAGTTAATGATGTATTCGTCAATCATGGCATCATCCGCCCCTGATGACGCATCAGCTGCAGCCCGCTCGCCAAAATTCCAAACGGTTGATAGTTGAAAACGATCTTGCATGGCCGACACAATCAGATCATAGAAGCGGCGTTCGTTGGCATAATTGGGTTGGCCCAGCGTTGTGCGCAGCGCCTGTGAAACAGAAGGCGAACTCATCAGGGGATAAAAGGTGATCTGGTTGGCCCCGCTGCGGCAGGATTGGGCAACATCTTCCAGCAATTGTTCCTCGGTTTGGCCCGGCAGGTTGAAAATCAAGTCAATATTGAGAAATTTAAATTGGTCCTGTACCAGAGCCAATTGACGCAAAATATCTGCACCGGAACCAAATCGATCGTAACGTAGCATATGCTTGAGATGCAGGTCATTAAAGCTCTGCACGCCGACCGACATCCGCTGAATATAGGGGCTGAGCCGGCGAACATTTTCAGGGGTCATGTGGTTGGGATTGGTTTCACAGGAGACATCGGTCAAGGGGAAGAGCCGGTGCGCCAGTTCGATGGTCTCTATGAGTTCATCCACCAGAACTGTGGGGGTGCCGCCACCAATATAGAGGGTCTGAAAACGATACCCCTGACTGGCAACCAGACGCATCTCAACACGCAGCTGCTGAAAATAAGCCCGGGCACGCCCCTCTTGAAAGAGGAATCGGTTAAATGAACAATAGGGACAGAGACTCTCACAAAAGGGCACATGGGCGTACAGCGTGTAGGAATGGTTGGGCTGCGGGGGCGGCACCTGACGACGCGGCGTGGGACGCAGGTTGAGATGCCGGCTTGTTAAGAAACGCATGGTTTGGGTGACGGTTTGGGTGACGGTGTGATTGATCAGCACGGGCAGGATCCTCAAAATTGTGGGCGCACTAAAAAGACTGTCCGATCAAGACAGTCTTTGCGCGAAAGTTGTTCATCCGGCAGGTAGCAACAAATCGGCAAAAACCGGTCAAATTTGACAAATATTGTTCAAATTACATTCTCTACTATACCACCAATCCTCAAACTGGAAAGCTCTATTTGAAACTGCTTGCAAAACAGATCGGCAGCAGGGTTGATTTCGCGATATTTTTGGATAAAATGGATTTGATTTACAATCAATGATGAATTGACACCTTCGGAGATACAACCATGCCTGATAAACTTCGCATGCCAGCCCTGTTTGTGGGACATGGCAGCCCGATGAATGCCATTGAAGAAAACTCTTATTCGCAAACCTGGCGCACATTGGGAAGAACCCTTCCCCATCCTAAAGCCATCCTGTGCATCTCAGCTCACTGGGAAACCTGCGGTACAGCGACAACGGCCATGCTGCAACCGCGCACCATCCATGATTTTGGCGGTTTTCCAAATGCGCTTTATGAGGTCAAATACCCGGCATCCGGCAGCCCCGGGCTGGCTGAGGCCGTTCGAGACGTGGTTGCCCCAATCCCTGTGACCCTGGACCAGGACTGGGGCCTGGATCACGGCTGCTGGAGTGTGCTGCTGCAAATGTATCCCCAAGCCGATATCCCTGTGGCACAAATCAGCCTGGATTACACCCAGCCGCCGCAGTTTCATTACGAATTAGGACACAGACTGGCCTCCCTGCGGGAGCAGGGGGTGTTGGTCTTGGGTAGTGGCAATATCGTGCACAACCTGCGGCGGGTGGTGGTTCCTGGAAACAATTACGAGCGTTTTAATGAGCCGTTTGGATTAGAATGGGCCCTGGAAGTCCAGGCACTATTCCGAAGGTTGATTGATGCCAATGATCATGCGGCATTAGTCCGTTATTCCGAATTGGGCCCGGCAGTGCAATTGGCCGTGCCCACCCCCGAACACTTCCTGCCCATGCTGTATATCCTGGGTCTTAAACAGGATGGCGAGACGCTGACTTATTTTAACGATGTTGCCATGGCAGGTTCGATCACCATGACAGGGTTTGTGGTTCAATAAGCAGACCCTGCCCACTGGCAGTCAGTCAAGCAGGCAAGCTGGCTACAAACGCTTAATCATGATCAAGCAGGGATTGGCAGCGCCCCAGATTTGGGGCAATTCTTCCAACGGCACAAAGCCCATGGTTGTATAGAACGCCCGGGTGCGGGCGTAGCCCGCATCCGGATGGGATGGTCCCAGGGTTTTTACCTGTAAATATTCAACCCCCTGCCCCGCAAGCCAGGTTTCAGCCTGGAGGAGCAAAGCCCGGCCAATCCCCTGCCGGTGATTTTGGGGATAACAGCCCATTACCAATATTTCGGCGGACAAGGGGGTGTGCTGCTTGAGGGTGGCAAATCCAAAGACCTTGCCCTGGTCTCGGGCAAGAAAGGTGGGCAGTCTGTCGATTTCTGTCAAATAATTAAGCAGCGCCTCCTCAATACCAAACCAGTCCGGCAGGGCGCGTAAAATCGGCTCACAAACAGCAGCGGCGCCCAAAACAGGCCCCTCGACAGTGGATTCGGGACGCGGCAGAGTCGCTATCGATTCATCTCCGCAAAATTTGAAAAGGTGGTTTAAGGCCAGGGATACCACCGCAGACCACGCCAGCACCTTGAATTCACCTGCCTTCAGCGCCGCCTCAATTTCGCCGCGACTAAGCAGCAACAGTTCCTGGTCTTCCAGGTCGTCGCTGACCGGCTTCGCAACCCGGCAGGCATTTTGCGCCAGAAACAGATGCATGGTGGCGATGCCGCGATTTGGATCCAGAATATAGCCTCCCAGACTGATCCAGCTGTCAGCCTCATAGCCCGTTTCCTCCAGTAATTCACGTCGGCCAGCCTCTAACGGTAGTTCACCGGGCTCCAGCATGCCCCCCACAGGAGCCAGAGAGGTTCCCTCCACCGCATATTTTATCTGGCGAAAGCAGATATATTTTTGATCCGCCGTCACAGCCAGCACAATGGCGGCGCTGGGAATCGTCACCCAGGCCCAATCAGGGATGATTCGCCCATCCGGCAGCTTCACCGTGTGGTTTTCAACCTTCAGAAATTTTCCATGATCAAGAATGGTTTCACGGGAGAGGGTTTGCCAGGGTCTTAAAACAGTCGGAGGCATTTTGGATCCTTAAAAAATTTCGACCACATCTGGCAGGGGCTGGCCCTCCAGCCAGGCGCGGACGGTGGCGGCGAAGTGTTCGGGGGCGGTCAGGGCCCAGTTATGCTCACAGGCCAGGGTTGAGCCTGGACCCAGGTTGATCCAGCCGCCGGTGGCCTGGGGCAGCGCGGCGACCAGGTCTCGCACTGATTGCTGCATGGCGGGGTATTCGTGCCGGCCAGCCAGCGCCAGCACGGGGGCGGCGGCGCGCTCCAGCCCGGCGGGCAGGCGGTAACGCTGATTGGCGAGCATCAGATTGACAA
>DAOQTN010000287.1:0-4400 GCA_035340555.1 Anaerolineaceae bacterium
CCCGGCCGGTCTCAACTTGAAAGCCAATTGCCCGGCTGCCGGGTTCGTTTATGGGATGGGTGTGTCCTCGAGAATGTCAAACGATTGGGCATCGATGCTGAAGGCACACTTTCTTTCATCGTCATTCAGCGGGTCACACAGCACGCTCCAGGCGGTGTCCAACTGGGTGATGACCACCTGGCAGTCCTCAATCCCGCTGGATTGAATCTGCCCTGCTGCAGTGGTGAGGATCCGGGCCCAGTCCCTGTTGTCGGGCCGGGGCAGGACGTTCAAATTGGGATATTGGTCCGAATCGTCCGTAAGGGATAAACTGAACGACTGCGCCGGGCTTGTCAATCTGGCCACGGCGCGCCAGACGCGGGGGTGCGGCGGGAACCAGCGGGGTTCGACTTGAATAAAATCAAACACCCACTCGCCTTCGCCCTGGGCGAGGGCCGCACAATCCCCCCGGAAAACAACCCCGTGATACTGCCCCCCAGGCAGCTGGATGGCCACGGCACTTTCCACCTGCTCCAGGATAAATTCAAAGTCCACCCCGCACTCCCCGGGGCGCGCCATGTCAATCGGGATCCCGGCGGAGGTCTCCGGCTCAAGGGTCTGGCTTTGGCCACACCCGCCCAGCAGCAAAGGTAAAAGTAATAGCAATCTAAGAAATCGAAACGCCCGATTCCGTGTCATTTTCACCTCCAGGTGAGGCGGTTAACCGCCTCGCAATCCAATTTCGAAGAATTGATGCGGCAGCCGGGTGATCAAAATTTTTCTAATGAAACAACCCTCCTCCAGCGCGCTCTGTGTCTTCTGCCCATGCCACAATCTGGCGTTGTCCGGCGGTCGGTGCACATTTACCGCCGCTGTCTGTCCCGGTCCCCGGGGCCGGCTTGACCGCAGTCGGGCAGCCAGGCCAGGCAGCCCGTTTTGCGAAACTGCTCCCAAGCCGCGTCCGGTGCTTGCCAATCCGGTTCTGCAATGCCCAGGGTCTGGATGTAGGCGCGGAATTCGTCTTCGGTCTGAAAACCCTGGGCCGTTTCTTCAGCCGGAATGATGACGAACCAGTGATAGTAATTCTCCTGAATATAGGCGGCGGCCCGGGTATTCACATAGGGAGAGTAGGCCAGGATGATCCCATCAGTGACGGCGAACTTTTCCAGCGCTTCAATATTGTAAAGATAGACTTCCTGCGTGCCTGGGATGGCCACCCCCAGAGCGTAGTCGACAAATAGGCTCCACGGCGAAGATGAGTCCAGCCGATTGGCCTCGAGCGGCTTGATCAACGGGATGCGGGCCATAGAGAAGGAGTCGGGCACATTGTAAAACGGGTCGGCGTGCTGGACGGGGGGCGTGCAGCGGCACAAACAGCCGAGGTTGAGGAAAAGAATGAAAAAAATGGCGGTCTTTTTCATGGGGGTACTGGGGCTTGCCCGGGTTGCAGCCGTGGCTGTCGGGTGGCAGGAGTGGCTGACAGACTGTGTCGGTGTGGTTGTGGCGGTCGGGAGTGCCATCCAGGGATGTTTGACAGGTGACGGAGTGCTTGAGGCGGATGGCGTCAGATACGTTCAGGGGATTGTTTAACAGGGATATACAGGATGTTGTAATTGGAGCGGTGACGCCTCTTATTCCAAGTTTTCAATGTCGGCCATGTCCTGGAAGCGACCAGTGGCGCGTTTATTTTTCTTGAGGTTTTCCAGATCAATAAAGTTGACTTCTATGCCATCGATATCTACAACCACTCTCTCTGAAAAACAGGCTTCAAAATCAATCCCCGGCAGAGTGGTCAAAAGATCAATTCTACGCGGTGGATAACCCAGTTGGATGATTGTGTCGGCATCCAGAAAATCCGCCTCTTTAAGCCCCAACGAACCGAATCCGAATTGTTGCAATGCCTGAATGATCCGGGCCGCGTTTGTGGGCGCCATATCGATCCAAATGTCGATATCTTTGGTATAACGGGGATAACCATGCAAGGCAACGGCATATCCGCCGACCACCAGATAACGCGCCTGGTTATCGTTTAACAACCGAATAAACTCTTTGAAATCCGGGTTGAGCATCGGCTCTCCAGTGATGATATTCTTCGCGGATTTGCTCCAAAGCCTCAATGCGCTCCCGATAAGAACGAGTACGCCAGTAGGCGGAATCGTTCTTTGCCTCGCTCAGGCGAAGCTTTTTAACCACTGGAGCAATCAAACGGGTGAATGAATTTGGGTCGGTCATACGCTTATTATAGCAAAATTGACGCCATCATGTTTCCGAATCCTGGAGTTGTTGCCGCCGTCCCAGGCATTCATTAATTTTTTATGAACCATGTGACGCCGCCTGGCCAAGGTCGAAGAGTCGTTGGAACTTCTCGGCCGGATCTTCGCAGAACAGGGCCACGCCCAGCGCCACGCCGGCGAGGTGGCCGGCCCATTCGCCGCACCAAGAAAGCTGCTTCAAGATTTCTTTATCCGTAATCGCGATGAAGTGCCAGGGCAGGTTGTTCTTGGCAGACTGCGCCCGCCGTCCGGCGTTGAGGATAGCGAGGATGGTAGGGGGCAGCGGTGAATTTGCGCCCGGTGCGCTTGAGGCGGATGGCGTCGCTGACATTTATTTTCTTCTATGGCGTGCCGTTTGCCGGGATGAGATTGAAACCCTGTTCACGAAAATGGGGATCAAAGGTGAACGCTTGACCGATGCCAAATTGACGCATGATCTCGAAGCTGGTGCAATCCACCAGGGAGAGATCACGGCGATTAGCTGCCAGTAATGCACTCATTGCTTGTTTGTGGATCAGCTCATCAATCCAATGAACTTCAAGCACTGGCGAGATATGACTTTCAAACAGGCGCACAGCTTCTATGCCAAAACGATGTTGGAGCAGGCCAGTTGTTTCCAAAATCACGTAATTGCTGCTGAATAAGACGGAATCTGAGTACAGAGTCTCTTCCCAGCTTTGCCGGGCGGCGAGGTGAAAGTGGTCGTTGGCATTTAGAATGGCAAGAAAAGCGGCGGTGTCAATAAAAATGTTCATTCGCCCAACGCCTCAGCCAGATAGGCGTCATGGTCTTCTGCCAGGTTCGGTGGGCCACTTAACCTGCCCGCTGCAGCCAGCGCCTTCTGGCGCGTCATGGATGGGTCTTGAGTTCCGCCCGCGCGCAGCAGGTTGTCCACGCTGATGCGGATCAACTCGGCTACAGATTTGCCTTCTTTCGCGCTCAGGCGCTTCAAAGAGCGGGCTTGCTCCTCCGTGATTTGAATTTGTGTCCGAATCATGACAGCCTCCAGTGTGATGTTATTACATCATATTTGATATTATGATAACAAATACGACGCGGCTTTGCAAGTGGATTTGGCTATTAGCGGCAAGCAAGGGGCTGAATAATTTTTAGATACATGGGCCGTCGCTTGACCCAAATCGAACTGCCGTCGGAGCTTCTCTTCCAGATCTTCGAAGCGCAGGACCGCACCCAAGTCGGCGCCGACCACCTGGCCGGCCCACTGGCCGCATTCGGAAAGCAGCTTCAAGATTTCTTGATCCCTCATCGCGATGAAGAGTCAGGGGTGGGCGTTCAGCAAACTACGTTTGCTTGGAAGGTTGGGCTCTCCGCCGGCATTGAGAATGGCGAGGATGACCTCTGTGGGGAGGGGTGCAGGGGTGATGCGCGCCTGTGCGCGCGACGCGTATGACTGCGTTTGAGGCGGCGGGCGTCGGGAACGTTCACACAGCTCCAATCACAATTTGAATTGCCTTCAGTATTTGTGTGACATGATCCTTATCAAGCACGCCAAGCCGCTGTACAAAACGCTCCTGTGACACAGACCGGATTTGAAATGCATCAGCTGATGATGGTTTCGCCAGCCCGTTTTGCTCGTCGGGCAGGATGGCAATCATCCACGGCGCCACTGAATAGCGTTCTTTCCAATCGGTTATTGGCACAATCACACGTAAAGGCAGTACCCCGATTGAATCTTCGCTGACAATGACCGCCGGGCGCGATTTGCAAATCTCGGCGCCGATGGTGGGGTCGAGATTGATGAGCCAAACCTCACCTTTACGCATGGAAGTCATCTCCATCGAGCGCACGGAAAGCAGTTAGTTCCTGGTCGGTCTGGTAGTCGACCAGCAAGGTTTGGGCCGCTGCGGCAAGTGCCATCCGTTTGCGCTCTGCGATCTGTTTATCAACCATCTCGCGCAAAAGATCAGACAAACTGCGCTTTTCCTGGCGGGCTATTTCGGTCAGGATTTGATGTTGTTCTGGCTCGAGCAAAATCTGGGTGCGATACATGGCATACGCTCCTATAATGCGTCGTTGTGTTGCGCATAAATTATACATCTCTATGGTGTGTATGTCAATGTGTAATTTCTGGTGGGGTGTGTACTAAAATTTCGGGAAAGGGGGTAAGATAAAGGAGGAGAGGAAGGA
>DAOQTN010000288.1:0-4400 GCA_035340555.1 Anaerolineaceae bacterium
CAACACGCGATCAGGGTAGCGATGCACCAGGCCAGGTACCGGGGAGTGGCGGTCTTCCGACAACGAGTCCTCCATCATCCCGGTGAACGGGACAACTTCATCGTCCCGGGGGATGACCTGCAGCCGAATGGGATCATTGGGATCATCCGGGTCAATCAGGGAGGCGTAGTAGGGTGTGATATCCACTCGGAATAGGCCGCTGGTGCTGAGGGCCCGCCGTTCACTGTCGGTCAAATTAATCACTTGCTCAAAATCTTCAAGAGAGTTGAGCCGGTTGCTCATCTGCCAGCGCCAGTCATTCCATTTTTCGTCAGGCACATTGGCGTAATAGGGAGCACGCTTGGAAGAGAAGGGGGTTGGAGACATGGGTCAATCCTTTTTATAAAAATGGTCCAGGGTAAACAGATATTGTACGGGATAAACAATGCCGGAGGGTGAATAAAACCTGGCGCACGGCGCCGGACGATTCGCGGTCGCGGGCAGCGGCGGGTCGTGATCGGTACGATAAAAGCCTGGAAACTGGTTGCTGTCAATCAGCATAATCATGGGTCAATTTTAAGGAATAAACCCCTGCAGGTCAATCGTTTGCCTGGGCATTTGTAAAGCGGATAATTGTATCCTGAGGTATTGTTCAGCCGGAATGATGGTGTTCAGGGGCCATGAGAGGGCTGGGAATGATTGTTCAGGGGGGGGCATTTGGCTGGCTCTATTAATTATTTGTCAGAAATTCCTGAACAGCATTGACTTTGGCTTTCAGACATGGTATTTAATACACAGGTTGCCGAATTTAGCAGTCTCGGCGCCAGAGTGCTAAAATGATTGCAGAACAACTGACCGAACGCCAAAAATTCATTCTGACTCTCGTTGTGCATGATTTTACCCGCACAGCGACACCGGTTGCATCCCAACACTTGGTGGAACGTTACCATTTGGATTTAAGTTCGGCCACTGTCCGAAATGAGATGATGGCCCTGACCGAGCAGGGTTTCCTGCGTCAGCCACACACTTCTGCGGGGCGCATTCCCACCGAGGAGGGATACCGATATTTTGTCGGTCATCTGCTGCGAGCCACGGAATTGCCCGATGATGAACGGCGCACCATCAGTCATCAATTCTACCAAACCCGGCAGGACATGGGGCAATGGGTTCGCCTGGCGGCGTCTGTGTTGGCTCATCAGTCCCGGGTGGCGTCCCTGGTGACCGCACCACATCCGGCGGAGATTCGCTTCCGTCATCTGGAATTGATTTCCACCCGGGGCCTCCAGGTGTTGATTGTGCTGGTGCTGATGGGTGGTGAAGTCCGCCAACGCCTGGTCAGTCTGGATTTGGTGGCATCACAGGAACAACTCTCGGCCTTGGCTGATCACCTCACGACCCTGTTCTCGGGCAAGGATGCGGCCGCCTTGCGCAGCCTGGCAGGTCAACTGTCCGGACTTGAAATGCAGATTGCCGCGTGGCTGATTGAGGATATGTCGGATATTCAGGCTGCACCAACCGGGGAAGTCTTTTTGGACGGGGTCAGCAATGTGCTGGCCGAACCCGAATTTATTGGATCGGAAGATGCCCGCCGGGCCTTGCAACTACTTGAAGAACGCTCTCTGCTCCAGGATTTGCTGGCCCGTTCGGTGCTGACTGATCGCACGGGGGGGGTTCAAATCCTCATCGGTGGTGAAGGTGCCCGGGAGGAATTGCGTCCCTTCTCCATGGTACTGGCCTCCTACGGGGCGCCAGGACTGGCCATGGGGACTCTGGGAGTTTTGGGCCCGATGCGCATGTCATATGGCCGCAGCATTTCTACTGTGCGGTTTTTATCCAGTCTGCTCAGCAACCTGGTGGCCGAGACGCTGGCAGAGAATGGCAGTGATGATCTGGAGGAGGAAAAAGGCTGATGGTTGAGGACAAACGCCGCAAGCATAAACCACAAACCCCATCGGGAGAGGGCCTTGCAAACAGCCCGACTCCATCTGGTGAGGATGATATCATTTCAGCTGTGCGACCAACGCCGGTTGAAGAATCGGAGATGATCTTGGTGTCAAAAAAGGAATTGGCTGAACTGCAGGCCCAGTTGGAAGCCGCACGCCAGGAAGCGGGTGAAAACCTGAATGGCTGGCAGCGTGAACGGGCGGATTTTCTGAATTACAAAAAGCGCGTTGAACGCGACCAGACACTGCAAACCCAATCCATCAAGGTGGAACTGATCAAGCGTTACCTGGATGTCCTTGATGACATGGACCGGGCCTTGCAGAGTGATAATCGCCCGCATGCAGGCAAAAGCGGCCAATGGGGATCGGGTATTGAGCTGATCTACCGTAAACTTCAGGGAATCCTTGAGGCCGAAGGTGTCCAGCAGATTCCGGCTGAAAATCAAATGTTTGATCCCAATCTGCACGAGGCCATCAGCGGTGAAGACAGCCCAACCCATGAGAGCGGGCAGGTGATTGGCGTTGTACGTCAGGGGTACATGATTGGTGACCGGGTCATTCGCCCGGCATTGGTTCGAGTAGCTAGATAAAACAGGAGGTTGTAATGGCTAAAATTGTAGGTATTGATCTGGGTACGACAAATTCTGTTGTTTCCGTCATGATGGGTGGTGAACCGGTTGTTATTTCAACTGCCGAAGGTGAACGGTTGCTGCCGTCTGTGGTTGCCGTTAACAAAAATCATGAACGGCTGGTTGGTCGCGCTGCCCGCAACCAGGCAGTCATGAACCCTGAAAATACGATCTTCTCGATCAAGCGGTTCATGGGACGTAAGTTCGATGATGCTGAAGTGCAGCGCACGATTGGGCGGGTGCCCTACAAGGTCAAGGCGGCCAGCAATGGCGATGTTCGTGTTGTTCTGGATGGCAAGGAATATTCCCCGCCGGAAGTTTCTGCCATGATCCTGGCCAAGTTGAAGGCGGATGCCGAAACTTACCTCAATGAACCGGTCACCCAGGCGGTGATCACTGTGCCGGCATACTTCAACGATGCCCAACGCAATGCCACCAAGGATGCCGGCCGGATTGCTGGCCTGGAGGTGCTGCGCATTATCAATGAGCCCACCGCATCCTCCCTGGCCTATGGCCTGGATAAGAAGAAGAACGAGGTCATTGCCGTTTACGATCTGGGCGGCGGGACCTTTGATATCTCCATTCTGGATGTCGGTGACGGCGTTTTCCAGGTTCGTTCCACAGCCGGGGATACTTTCCTGGGGGGCGACGACTTTGACATTCGGGTCATGGACTACCTGATTGAAGAGTTCAAGAAGCAAAGCGGCGTGGATGTCCGCCAGGATCGCCAGGCTATTCAACGCCTGCGCGAGGCGGCTGAAAAAGCCAAAATCGAGCTCTCCACCGTCATGCAGACAGAAATCAATCTGCCTTATCTCACTGCGGACGCCTCCGGCCCCAAGCACTTGGTCATGACCCTGACTCGCGCCAAGCTTGAACAGCTGACCGAGGATCTGGTCAAGAAAAGCCTGGATCCTGTGCGTCGGGCCTTGGCTGATGCCGGCCTCAAGGCCTCCGACGTTAACGAGATCGTCATGGTGGGCGGCATGACCCGTATGCCGCTGGTTCAGGAAATGGTCCGGCGCGAATTCGGCAAGGACCTGCATCGCGGGGTGAACCCGGATGAGGTGGTGGCCGTAGGTGCCGCCATTCAGGCAGCGGTACTGGGTGGTGAAGTCAAGGACATCCTTCTCCTGGATGTCACGCCCTTGACGCTTTCAATTGAGACCTTGGGAGGTGTTGCCACGCCCATCATTGAGCGCAATACGACTGTCCCGACCCGCAAGAGCCAGGTGTTCTCCACCGCATCCGATGGTCAGACAACTGTGGAAATTCATGTGGTCCAAGGTGAGCGCCCGATGGCCGCCGACAACAAATCCTTGGGCAAATTCCAGCTGGATGGTATTCCCCCGGCGCCGCGTGGTATTCCTCAAATTGAGGTCACCTTTGATATCGATGCCAACGGCACCGTCAAGGTGACCGCCACGGATAAAGCCACCGGCCGGGCCCAGCACATCACCATTGCTGGCTCATCCGGTCTGAATGAACAGGAAATTGAGCGGATGCGCCGTGAGGCTGAAGCCCATGCTGATGAGGATCGTCAGCGCAAAGAGATGGTGGAGGTCCGCAACAATGCTGACAATATGATCTATACGGCTGAACGCACCCTGCGCGAAGCTGGTGACAAGGTTGGTGCGGATCAACGCCGGCAGGTTGAAGAATCCATTGCCAGTCTGCGTTCATTGATGGAAGGCGGCGATCCGGTGGTCATCACCACCGCTGAAGGCTCGCGTCTGTGCCCGTCTGTGGTCGCGTTCAACAAGAACGGCGAACGCCTGGTGGGTCAGACCGCCAAGCGCCAGGCCGTCATTAACCCGGAGAACACCATCTCCTCGATCAAGCGCTTCAT
>DAOQTN010000289.1:0-4395 GCA_035340555.1 Anaerolineaceae bacterium
GGAGAGGTTGATGCGGGCAAATTCATCGTCCGGCTTGCGCTTGTTCATCTGCTCTTTGACGCGCCGGCGCGCTTCTACCGCATACGCCACATATTCTTCGAACTCGGCGTCACTGGGCGGGCCATCTGGGTGCAGGATCTTGAGGAAGGCGCACAGGGTCTTCTTGATGCCCTTCTCGTCGCGCCCTTCCACGTTCGCCCCCAGGCGCACGCGCTGGGTCACTTCCTCATAGCGGTTGGTGTGGGCGAACATGTAGTGGAAGGCTTCGGCCAGGTAGTCGGTGATCAGGCCGTAGCGCTCGGTCAGGAAATCGCTGCTGTTCTTGGGCATCTCCCAGCCGGGCAGGTAGCAGGCAAAACGGTCCATCACCGCCAGGTCGAATTCCTTGGGCAGGGGGATGAACAGGTCGTGGTTGGATGAGTTGACGAGCTGCTCGATCGAGTGGTCAATGTTGCCGTTGAAAGCCAGGCTGGCATCGGCAATCACCTCCACGCCGCGCGAGAAGCGCCCATTGGCCATGAAGTCCTTCATGATCTGGATCGTATCGGTGTCTTTGATATTGATACCGGCCACCTCATCAAAAGCCACCGTATCCCAAAAGCCCACCAGGCCGATCTTTTTGCGGGCGTTGTGGTAGAACAGCACGGCCTTGGTGGCCTGGCCGCCGCTGACCAGGGTCGAATAGGGCGAGAATTCGCTGAAGAAGTAGGATTTGCCGGTGCCGCGCGGCCCCAGCTCGATGAAGTTGAAGTTAGGCTCCACCAGGCAGGCCAGGCGGGCGATAAAGTGCAGCTTCAAGCGCGGGGTCAGCCTGGACGGCTCCAGGCCCACCGAGCGCAGCAGGATGTCCAGCCATTCATCCCGGCCAAGCTGGCGGCGGCCCTCCACGTAGCCCTCAAAATCAAAGCGGCTGAGCTGGATCGGGCGCAGGTCTTCCACGTAGAAGGTGTAGTCGTCGTCTTCGATCTCGTTATAGCCCAGGGTGATCTCGGCCCAGATGCCGCCTTCGAGCAAGCGCTCATTATCGCGGTAAAACTTCTCCGAGATCGCCACGCGCTGCGAGTTGAAGTTCTCCAACGCCGCCCAGTGGCGTTTTTCTTTTTCGACATAGTTGACGTGCACCTTGTCAATAAAGCGGTGGCGGCCTTTGGTGGCCACTTTGGATTGGGCGGCATTGGCCTCGTCCGGCCGGACGTAGTTATCCTGCAGGGTAGCCAGCACTGCTTCCAGCCCGGCCTGGATTTCAGCCTCTTCTTCGCTAGCGCAGTAACGCGCCAGTAAAAATTCAAGCACAAAGGTAGGCACGTTGGTGCCTTTTTTGATGCGATGCAGCAGATCTTTGCGCACCGCTTTGCCGGGAAAAGCCGTCAGGAGTCGTTCATCTAATTGATCTTGCATGGCTACACCATATAATCCGTCTCAAGCTCGAGCGCCTTACCCAGGCCGGCCTGGGTGGTGGGATCCAGCGCTTTGACCAGGAATTTACCTTCGAAATCCATTTCCATCTTCAGCATCACCTGCACGGTTTGGCCGGGCGCCAGGTGGAGGGTGCCGGTGGCCGGGTTGACCGGGCCGCCAGGCTTGGCCTCGCCAACCACCTTGCCGTGGGCGGTTTGCGCTTCCAGCAAAACATCCACGCCGGTCTCCCCGCCGAACATGTCGACCTGGCCGGCTAAAGACAGCTCGATCACCGGCAGGCGGGTGTTGATGCGTTTGGCGCCATTCTTGTAATTTAGCTGCACGGTGAGCTTCGAGGCGCTTTTCTTTTCTGGCGCTTGCAATTTGACGGCCAGCACCGGCACAATCGCCTCGTGCAGCGACAGACCGCCGTGGAAGTACACCATCCCGGCGCGGTAAGCCACCAGGGCGCGCGGGAAAGCCGCCTGGCTGAAGCCGCCGCGCAGGCCCAGGCTCTCGGCAGTGAACACCATATTGGCCGCATCGCCGGCGCCGGCGGATGCGCTTTCGCCCAGCAGCGCCCGTTCATGCACGTTCAGCCAGTTGCCGGGCGCTTTGGCACACACATCGCCGGCCTCCAGGGCTGTGTTGAGATAAAAGCCGTGGTCGGTCAGGATCAATGCATCCTGAAAGCCCAGCCCGGCCAGCTTGTGCAGCGCGCTGCGAATGCGCTGGAAGGTGCGGCTGATCATCTTGGGGGCCACATCGGGATTCGACTCAAACTCCTCGTCCATCTCGTTGCTGCGCAGCACCAGCAGCTCCACCGACCCATCCAGCTTGCCGCTGAAGTCTGCCAGGTTCATCTCTGCAAACCTTTGGCCGTAACGTTTGCGCAGCACATCCATGCGCTGGCTGACGTTGGCCAGGGTTTGGTCGCCTAGAGAAACACCCAGGTGTGCGCCAGATTTGTTCAAGGCCAGCGCCTGGCTGGCGCCGGGCAGCAGGGCCGCCATGCCCACCGGGGTGACCGTGGGCAGCGGGGCGCAGGCCGCCTGCACCTCGACCGTCCCGGCCTCGCTGAGCTGCTTGGCCAGCTCGACGCCCAGCTCGTAGCGCACGGCGTCAATCAAGAACAGGGCCACTTTATGCCCGCTCTCGGCCAGCTTGGGCGCGGCCAGGCGGTCGAAAACATCGGCGTTGGCCAGCCGCCCGCTGAGCGGCCAGCCGCTTTTTTCTACGTGGCGCAAGAAGATCGCCTGAACGTTTTCGCTCAGCTTGCGGTAAGTGTCACGGGCTTGCTTGCGCACCCCCAGCAGGTCTTCGTTCAAGTCAAGCATTTCTCCAGCCGCCTGTTCAAATTCCCGCTGCAAGCGATCGCATTCACGCAGGCTGCTCAGATAGAAATCCAACAGCTCATCCATGCTGCGGCTGTGCCCCCCCAGCCGTTCAGCGGTTTCGTCGCAAACCTGCAGCAGGGCGGCGGCAGATTCCACCAGGTTCCATTGGGCCTGGTTTTCGCTGCGCCCGGTCCAGATGCTGCGCGCATGGCGCTGCAGCACCCCGCGCAGTTTCTCTAAGTTATCACGGCGCAGGGCATCGGCCGCCCGGTGCAAAGAAGCCCGTTCTTCGAAGGGGAAGGTGTCGCGCACCCCAAAATCATCGATCTCCTGGCAGGTTTGCACCAGGTCCAGCTCCTGCTGGACGCGTTCGGCATGCTCGATATATTTCGACTGCGAGCGGCGATCGCTGCGCAGCCAGGCGCACAAATCTTCGACCAGCGGGCGGGCTTCTTCCGGGGCGTGCGGCACCCCAGCCAGCGCCTCGGGCAGCGCCAGCGGGAGATCGAAGGCAAACTCACTGAAGAGCAGGTAGCGCCACAGCTCATCTGCCAGGGCGCTCCAAGCATTCGAGTGGGTCAGGAATTTAAGCCCCAGGGCGCTCTGGCATAAGGCGCTCACTTCGCCCGCCCAGGCCTCGATGCCTGAAGCGCCATCTTTTAGCGCCGTGAGCTGCGCCTCCGAAGGCGTCAGCAAGGCAAACAGCAGGTCGCGGCCCGATTCAACCCCCAGGCGCGCCTGCAAGTTCGGCCAGCCGGCCCCACCGCCTACGGCGTCAATCACCGCAAAGGGCGGGTTGGGATCGGCATTAAAAATGCGCCGGATTTCGGTGGCATGGTCGGCGCGCGCTTTCAGGCACAGGCTGAGGTATTCGTCGCCATCGCCATCTGGGAATATGGCCCCGGCTGCGATATAAGCGGCGAAGGGGTCACGCTGCTTCTCTTCATCCGTCAAGGGAGCCTTGACCGGCACATAGATCAATACGTTCTCGAAGGCTGCGCCCGGTTGGCCCAGTTCCTGAACAGCAGCCAATGCCGTCTGGCGGCTGGTGATGCTGCTCGCTGAAGCATCAATCACGCGCAGCTTGTCACCGGCCAGCCCCAGGCAAATTTCGTGATAACGCCGGTCGGGATCGTAGACTACCAGCACGCCATGCTGCTTAAGACGCGAGAGGAGAATCTGAATTTGAATGAATTGTGCTATCTTCATATGTAAATGTCTAATCAGTGTCAGAATATTTTGGTTTTCGAAAATTTCGGATTGCAAGCAATACATCATTACAGGCTACTTTTGCTCGGTCGATTTCATTTTGTGGAATAACCCCTTCCCTAAAATGGGCTTCCGGATTTCTCACCCTGGATATATCTGAAATTTTATCGTTCAATACGCCTTTATCTCGAAATAGACCTTTGAAATTTGCCCACTCAATCGATATTATCTGCCCAAGCTCGCCTATGTACGAATAATGCAAGAGGGGGAGCATTGGAACGTCTTCGTATACTCTAAAGGTTCTTCTCTCTGCATCTCGCTTCTGCGACCAACTCTCATATATTGTTGATAGTTTTCCGTTTATCTTGATCGTAATGCGATTTGTTATTGCTTCAAGTTGGCTTTCCCAATTATCTTTGAATTTTTCTTCGAGGCTTGATTGAATCAACTG
>DAOQTN010000290.1:0-4369 GCA_035340555.1 Anaerolineaceae bacterium
GAAGGCAACCGACAGGCCCAGATAAACCGTATCAGGCCCGGTGATGGCCACCGCCGCAGGCGGCGTCACGTAGAATTCGTCAGCGCCCAGATCTGGCAGGCTGGTATCGGGATTGGGGCGGGTCTGTCCATCCAAATCAGACCCGATACTGGATGCCAGGGCGGCATCCCGGGCGGCCGATCCGGCCGTCAGGTGGTAGTTGAAGTTGGAGGCATCGGCGTAGCGTGGATCGCCGGTCAGATCGTTGGTGTGGGTGATGCTGCCAGCGCCGCCGGTATCAACCGTATTTTGATGCCAGAGTGTGCCGTCCATGGTGACCGTGCCGTTTTCCATGGCAAACACGCCCAGGTTGTGGCCGGAGATGATATTGTTGGTCATTTGCAGGGTCAGGGCGTATTGTAGCGAAATGGCGGCATCCCCACTTTGATTATTTGCAATAGTGTTATGCTCCAGCAGCACGCCCACCGGCTGGGTCTCATACGCGCCGCCCACCCACAGTCCACTGCCAAAATCGTCGGAATCGTTATTGGCAATGACGTTATTGCGCAAGATGACCGGGACTGTTTCACCGAGACGATAGATGGCAACCCCACCGCCAAACCCTTCGTTGGCCAAGGAGTGAAAACTGGCAGTGTTGTTTATGATGACATTGCCATCCAAAACCGGGGCCGCCCCGTGCCAACCCTTGGTATAAATACCGCCACCGTAGCCATTATCGATGGAACTGGCGGTGTTCCCAGATACCAGATTGCGGGTCAGTGTGGCGCCGGTGCTTTCCAGGTACACCCCACCGCCAAAACCGGTGTCATAGTAGGCATTGGCGGCCACATTGTCCGTAATCTGATTGGCAACCAACTGCGGAGAACCATTCACGATGGCCAGTCCGCCGCCGCGTCCTTCGCCATATTCCCGTCCGACGCTGCCCCGGTTGCCGGAAATCAGGTTGCCGGTCAAAGTGGCATTGCTGTTCTCCAGATATAAACCCCCGCCAAAGCCCTGATGGCCAGCCGAGCCGACATTCTCAATGATCTGATTGTTAATCAGATGCGCCGGAGCGTCAGCAAGGTACAGTCCGCCCCCCATGCCTAACCCCTTGATTGATGCGTAATTGCCCCGGATGATATTTTCGCTGAATGTCGGGGCGCCTTCATCCAGATAGATGGCGCCGCCGCGCTCGCCGGCCAGATTGTCCTCAAACAGGTTGCCGGTGATCAGAGCAGAATCTCCATCGAAGAGATAAAGCCCACCGCCATAGCTGGTCGGATATTGACTGGCGGGGTCTACGCCGGTGTTGCGCAGGATCTGATTATCGGTCAAAACCGCCGCACCCATCAGATACAGGCCGCCGCCATTGCCATGAGAATAGCCGGCGGTGTTGTCGGCAATCAGATTTCCGGTCATGGTTACTGGATACCCGGCAAAAATTCCACCACCCTCGCCTGCGCTGTAAGAATCCGCCTGACTCTGGCTGGCAGTGTTGAATGTAATGGTATTGTTGTTCAACACGGCTGTGCCGCCAAAAACATTCAGTCCGCCACCCTGTCCGGCTGAAAGTGTGGTGGCAATATTGCCCGTGATGGTGTTATCCTCCAGCAGGCTGGTGGAATAGAAGATCAGAATACCACCGCCCAGCCCCATGTAATCCCCGGCGACCGTGGCAGCAATATTGTTCCGAATCAGGTTGTGGGTCAGCGTCACGGAGGGGCTGGAGGCGATATACACCCCGCCCCCGTGCGCCGCATAATTGCCAGGTTGAGAACTTTGACTGGCGATGCTGTTTTCCACCGTACAGTCGGTTATGGTGACAACACCACCGTTGACATAGACAGCTCCGCCAGCATCCTCATCATAAAGACTGTCACCACCCAGTCCGGTGGCATTTCCATTGGTCAGATGCAGACCTGCAAGGGTCAGTTCTGCCTGCCCACTGGCAAAAACTGCGCGTCCGGCTGAGGCCGCATCGAGAGTGGTGATGTAGGCGGCCGGATCCCAGGTGCTGAAATCCGGGCTGTAACCACCGCGCAATGTCAGGGACCTGGTGATATAGGCGATCTGGCTCAAGCCGCCTAGGCTGTTCATATCTGAATAAGTGCCGGCGGCAATCTGGATGCTGTCGCCGGGTTCAGCGGCATCAATGGCATCCTGAATAATCGTGTAGGGGCAGCCGCTGGCGCAGACACGCAATTCAGCCTGGGGAGCTGGGGCCGCGGCCGCGGCATTCATGGGCTGGATTAAGGCGGCCAGAATGGCCAACAGCGCAAGGATTTTCATGCGTCATTCTCCCTGAAAAGTGATTTTAATTGTTCGGTCGTGAGGTGGTTGATCTGATGCAGCAGGTGCGCCGGGCTGTCGAAGGTCAACGGCGGATCCTGGCTGCCAAGCCCCTGCAGGGCGCCGCGCACAGCATCCGGTTGTTCAGTGTCCACAAAGAGGCGCAGGATGACGGTCAGGACGGTTCGCATGTTTTTTTATATCCAGATGGACTGACGAAGGACTGACAAAAATTACCTTACCTCAGCGCACAATCAGTGGAAGATAAATTGAAATTTGCGGGCCGGAGGATGTTTTGGTGAAGAAGTAGGCGGCACCCTGTTTCTGGTTGGCACCAATGGTGGCGTAGGCCGCGCCAATCAGGGCAATGGACCCATCGCCGGAAAGCGCCACCGCAGAACCAAAACCAGAAGGATTATCATCAGGCTGGAGGCGCGTCCCTGCGAGCCAGGTACTGCCGCTGCGTCTGAAGGTGAAGCCATCTTCGATCAGGGCCGTGCTGCCGTCGGCTGAAAGCGCGATGCTGTTGCCAAATCCGAGGTAGGCACTTGGGTCGGTCAGGAGGGCCTGCTGGGTCCAAATACCGCCGGAAGCGGTGAATACGATCGCCCCGGTTCCATCGGCGCCAACGAGCGCGGTTTGACCATCAGCAGACAGGGCCGCGCCTACGCCAAACCAGCTGTACCCACCGCCGTTGAGATCGGTCAGACGGGTTTGCTGGCTCCAGGTGGCACTGGCGCGGGTAAAAATGTAAGCCGCGCCCTGGGCTGTATTTGCGCCTATGGTTTTCATATCGGCACCGATTAAAGCCGTGCTGCCATCCGCAGAGAGGGCAACGGAGCGTCCAAAATAATCACCGGCGGCAGCATCGGTACTGGTCAGATGAGCCTGTTCGGTCCAAACGATCCCGCTGCGCTGATAGACATAGGCCGAGCCCTGGTTTGTGTTTGCGTCGACATCGTCCACGTAGGCGCCAATCAGGGCGGTATCGCCGCTGTCTGAGAGCGCCACCGAGACACCGAAGTGGTCGCCCACCTGACGATCAGAGGCGGTGAGCATGGCCTGCTGGCTCCAGACACCCTCGCTGCGGGTGAAGATATAGGCGGCTCCGGGGACCTGGGTATCCACCGGGCCGGTGCCGCCCTGGGCGCCCACCAGGGCCGTGCTGCCGTCGGCAGAAAGCGCGACCGAAAAACCGAACAAGTCGGAATCGGGCATGGACGGGGTGGGCAGTTTTTGCTGCAGGGCCCAGGTGCCGGCATCATTGGTGAAAACATATACCGCGCCCGGACCAATCGGGTAGGTGATGCCAAACTCGATATAGTAAGTGCCGACGACGGCCGTGCTGCCATCGTCTGAAATGGCAACAGAATAACCAAAGCCATCTTTGGGGGGGCCATCCGGGGCAATGACTTTTTGCCAGGTGAATGCATCCAGCAGCGCGGTCGGGGTGCCGGGCAAGTCATTCCGGGAAAAGCTGCTGGCCCGGGCAGGCGCCGGGTTCAGGCATAACGATAGGACCAGCGCCAGCAGCACCGTCAGGTAGTAGACGGCGCGGAAATTTTGATGTTGAAGCATGGGAAGACCTCCAAAGAATAATTGAATGATGCTGCCATTAATCAAACCGCACGAACAAAGCCGCCTGATCGACCCGTCTGCGGGGACAGCAAGGGACAGACTGTTGATTCTTTATACCAACAGTCACTGACAAAGGACTGACAAAAAGCAGCTAATGGCTAGCGTTTCAAGAGCGTTTGATAGAGGGCTTGCAGTTCCGCCTGTGGTTCCACCCCCAAGTCAGTGCACAGGGTCTGCTCCAGGGTCCGGTACAGGCGCAGCGCCCCGGCGCTATCCCCCAATCCAATGCAGGCTTGCATACCCAACAGAACCGCCTGCTCCTGCCAGGGTTCGGCCGCCAGAAGTTTCCGGCAGGCATCCAGCACCAGCAGATATTTTTTTTCAGCCAGCCAGGCGCCGGCTTTTGCCAGCAGGGCGCGTTGATAATCCTGCGCCAACCAGCGGCGGTGCGCTTCAGCCCAGTCGGCATAACGGTATTCTGGCAAAAATTCACCCGGGTGGCAGGCCAGGGCGGCATCCC
>DAOQTN010000291.1:0-4358 GCA_035340555.1 Anaerolineaceae bacterium
CGCGGGCGGGTGATGGGGTGGCCCATGCCGGGGAAGATAAATAATTCCACCGGGACGCCCATCTCCTTCAGGCCGCGGTAGAGTTCCTTGGCATTGGAAAGCGGAACCCGCTGGTCGTCTGAACCATGCTGGATCAGCATGGGGGTATGGGCTTGTGGCAGACCGCTCATCGGTGCGGTCTGGTCATACAGGCTGCGGTCACGAAATGGGGAGACAGACAAGTATTCCGTGGTGAAGTGGGGGATGTCGTTGCTGATGTGGTAGGTGTACCAGTCTGAAATGCCAGCCCCAACCGAGACAGCTTTGAATTTTTCAGATCGGAGCCCGGCAAAGGCTGAGATATAGCCGCCCTGCGACCAACCCATGCAGCCTACCCGCTGCGGGTCAATCCAGCCCAACTGATCCAGGTGAGCGATGGCGCTCTCCAGATCCCACAGGTCGCCCACACCCAGGTTGTTCACGTTCAATTCCATGAAGGCCTGACCGCGGCCATCAGAACCGCGATAATTTGGCTTGAGGACCAGCACACCCTGATTGACAAACTGGATGGTCGGGTAATAACGCCGATCATCATAGTCCAGCAGGTATTCGGGGGAGCTGGCAGTTGGGCCGCCGTGGACAACAAACACCAGGGGGTATTTTTGGGTTGGATCGAAGTTTGAGGGTTTGCGCAGCACCCCTTCAATCTCCACGCCATCCTGGCTTTTCCAACGGATGGTTTCCACTGTGCCGAGGTCCCAGCCCTGTACCTGGGCGCCTAAATCGGTCAGACGCTGAACAGACCAGTGAGATCCCTCACCAGGCCGGGCAACGCAAGCTTCTGAGAAAGAAGTGGAATTTGCGGCTGGAAGACCGATGAGTCCGGCTTCGCAGACATGGAAGGCGTCATCCACATACAGGCCGTCAAAATCCAGCACGGTGACCTGCCCATGCTCGTCAAAGCGGGCCACGCGCATCACGGTGCCATCTACATAGCTGCCAAAAATGCCAGACGGCACCCAGTAAGCCTGCAGCACGAAACGATCAAGATTGGCGGACAGGCAGCGCATTTGCGTCCGGGCAGTGGACGCATCTGGGGCAGCCAGGGCCGCGGTCACATCCAGCGTCCACAGTTCAGCCTGGGTGTAGAAATGATGGTCACGCCCCTGGAATGAGAGCAGCAGCCGGGTGCTGTCTGGAGACAGGGCAACAACAAAGCACTGCTCAGGCAGGTTGAGGCGCGTGAGTGTGCCCAGGTAAGAAAGGTCTTCAGGCGGTTCAGCGGCTTTTTCTTCAGCCGGGGCCTGGGTTTCGGCAGAGGTTTCGGTGCTGTCGGCCGGCTTTTTCTCTTCGGCGCGGCGGACATACTCTGCAAGGGCAGCATCTGCATCAAGCTGCAGGCAATATACGCTGGTATCGCGCCAGTAGGTATAATCATCACGGCGGCGGCAGTTGAGGTAGATGGATTTGCCATCGGGCGCGGGGGTCATTTCGCCAATGTGCAGAGGGCTGTCAAAGAGGCGGCTGAGTTCCACCACCGGCAGCACCAGGTCTTTAGCCTCGTCTTCGGTAAGGGTGCGCTGTAGGGCCTCGTACTGACGCAGGGCAGACAGGTTCAAGTAGTACAGCGCGGCGGCGCTGTCTTCCTGTTCAAAGTGCTGATACAGTCCAAAGCGCTCGGTGCGCTGTTTTTTCTCTGTCCGCTTGGGGTCGTCGGCAAGGTAGATCAGGCCGCCGGCAAAGGGTCGAAAGCTGCTGACGCCTTCCTTGTGGTTGGTGACCTGCCAGCCTTCACCGATCAGCCCTTCGTACAGCCAGACCTGGGCCGGCTGACCGTTGGCGTTGCCGGTCTTGAGCAGCGCCAGGGTGCCATCATTCAGCCATTCCATCTGCTGAACGCTGCCACTGCGATTTAAGCGGCGGGGGGAGGTTTGATCGCCGGCAGCCAGGTTCTGGACATAGCACACATTCTCGTAGCGGTTATTTTTCCAGTTCATGGTGCGCACCAGAAACGCAGCCCAGGCGCCTCCAGGAGCAAGTTTGACTTCAATGGGCACATCCAGCGCCAGCATCTCGCGCAGGGTGGGTTGGTGAAGAGCGGCGGTCTCTTGATTCATGGTGTTGAACTCCTATGGGCTTTGGTGACAGACTTCCATCATTATAGCCAATTTTTAGCTGTTGTAATCACTTTGTTATATTTGCATATCATTTGTAATTGTGATAATATAGATAATAAGATAATTTTTATCCGTATATCACAAAAGGACAGGAACATATGACTGCATCAACTAAAGCTCCGGCTCGGGGCAACTATACCATCACCGACCCGCCGCTGATTGCGGCGCTGTTCGGAAATACCCGCTGGGCCTGGCTCTGGGCCATTTTACGCGTCTGGCTGGGTTATGACTGGATTACCCACGGCATTGACAAGCTGGGCAACCCGGCCTGGATGTCTGGCGAATCGCTGCTGGGTTTCTGGCAGCGCGCGGTGGCCGTCCCTGAGGCGCCAGCCCGCCCGCTGATTGCGTTTGACTGGTACCGCAGCTTTTTGCAGGCGCTGATTGACGGCGGTTCGCACGTCTGGTTTGCCAAGTTTGTGGCCGTCGGCGAACTGCTGGTGGGCATTGCGCTGGTGCTGGGCATCTTCACCGGGATTGCGGCCTTCTTCGGCGGACTGATGAACTTCAACTTTATGCTGGCCGGAACTGCCAGCACCAACCCGGTGCTCTTCCTGGCGGCAATTCTGCTGATTATGGCCTGGAAAGTGGCTGGCTGGTGGGGGCTGGACCGCTTCTTACTGCCTCTGTTGGGGACGCCCTGGCGACCCGGCAGGTGGTTTGAAAAGTAAAAATAAAATGCCCTGGCAAATCAGGCCAGGGCATTTTGCTGTCTATATCAGGATTGGGCAGCCTTCAGGCGGTCAATGCGGCGCTGAAGGTAGGGCATGAAATAACCAGCATAACGCTCCCAGAGTTCGGGATTCTGCCAATCGTTACCGGTGATGGTGCGGCGGCAGTTGGGGGCGCCGCAGTCACATTCAAATTCATCAAAGCAGCTGCCATCGCACATGGCATAGTCGAAGCAGATTTCTTCGCCGGGACCAATAGGACGCATGGCCAGGAGGACAATCTGACCGCTGAGGCCGGCGTTGGGATTGCAAGAGTGATTGACCCAATCGGCAACGGCTTCTTCAAGGCCAGAGAGGTAATAGTCTTCTTCAACCTGCATCACAATTTGCTTGAGTTCGCGGGGCAGCTTCTCCAATTCAGCGGCAGAGATGATGCGTCCACCCCAGACCATCAAGATTTCGCCTTTGGCAATGGGCTGCAGGGCGTACACCCCGCGGCTGCCATCCGGGCGCACACGGCCTTCCAGTTTGGACGAAACGCAGGATTCGTGCGGGAAAAGCGTGGTAAGGTCCAGAGCCATGGGGTTAATCCTCCAACAGGCGGCGGAAAAATTCGGGCAGGGCAAAGGCGGCCTGATGCACTGCCGGATTCAGGTAATTCATCGTGCCAGGGGGATAAGGCTTATTCAGGCCGTTCTGCCAGGGGGTATCGGATAGATACAGAAAGCCAATGGCGCCGCCCGGGTAGGTGGGGACATGGGCATAGTAATAGGCCGGGTGCTGCGACAGGCGTTGAGCAATTTCTATCAGGCCGCGGATCAGCTCCTGATCAAAATAAATTTGCTCACACTGGGTGACGATGGCGCCGCCGGGTGCCAGGGCGCGGCGCATCAGCTCGTAAAATTCGACCGAGAAGAGCTTTTCACCCTCGCCAACCGGATCGGTAGTATCGGCGATAATCACATCAAACTTGAGGGGGGTTTCCTGCAGATAGACAAAGGCATCTTGAATGATGAGGTGGGCGCGCGGGTCATCAAACGGGCGGCCAAAAGCGGGGAAGTAATCGGCGCAGACCTCGACTACCCGGCGATCCAGTTCACAGACAACGGCCTGCTCAACGGATGGGTAACGTAGTACCTGCTGCAATGTGCCGCCATCACCACCGCCCACAATCAACACCCGGCGCGGCTGCGGGCAGGCCAGCATGGGGATGTGGACCATCATTTCGTGATAGCCGGCATTATCCAGTTCGGTTAGCTGGACGATTTCATCCAGCAACAGCGCATTGCCAAAGTAAGCGGTTTTATAGACTTGAATGTGCTGAAAGTCGGTCTGCTCGTCGTGCAGCAATTCTAAATACCGCATCGATGAGCGGTAGATGCCGTACAGGTCTTCGGTAACCCATAAGTCGGAGGTATTCATATCTTCACCTTTTGCTGAACGCCGCGCTCAATCATCTGTACGTGCATTTCGCCAGCTTCAAATAATTGCTTCAGGAGATCAAAAAAAGAGGTCGCCGGGGCGGTTAAGT
>DAOQTN010000292.1:0-4356 GCA_035340555.1 Anaerolineaceae bacterium
GGCCTCATCGTCAAAACTCTCAAAGGCACCTGCCGGAGGGCCACCCGCATTGGCAACCAGCATATCCAGGCCTCCCCAGGCGGTCTGGATGGCCGCCATCAACCGCGGTGGCACAGATGGATCCACCACATCCCCGGCCAGGGCCAGGATGTCAGCGCCGGTTTCCGCGCGCAGCGCTGCCGCAGCCCTTTCCAGGGCCTCGGGATGACGGCCATTGATGGCCACCCGGGCTCCCTCCTGGGCCAGCAGCCGGGCTGTGGCAAAACCCAATCCCCGGCTGCCACCGGTGACCAGGGCGGTCTTATTTTTTAATCCCAGATCCATGGCTTCTCCTTCCTACCTTCCTGCTTACCAGGTTTCAACCGAATGCTGCAGTATTTCGACCTCAGGCCAGTGCCGGGTCACATAATCCACCGTCTGCTGCAGCACCTGTTGGTTGTGCTGCTTGTCTGTGCTGATGATGGCACAAGCCAGCACGCTCTCCCTCCAATCATCTTGGTGCCCGACCTCCGCAGTTGAAAGGTTAAACTCCCGCCGCAACCGCGCCAGGATGGGCTTGATCTGTCCCCGTTTTTCCTTGAGAGACAGACAACCCGGCAACATCAAATGCAGGGTAAGAATGCTGACCACCACCTCATCAGTATAGCTGAAAATCCAACCCCAAACAAGCGTTCCCGGGCGGTACCCGGCTCAATGACGGGAGTGGGGGACCGATGCTGCGGCAATCCAGGCGGCCTCCCGGTAAAAAAAGGGGGAGGAGATTTTTTCTTGCCCAACCAGGGCGCGGGCTATATCGGTTCGTTGGGGCCTAACAGTTGGGGGGAGGAGGATTTTTCTTGCCCGACCAGGGCGCGGCAGATTGCCTCCCGGGTACTATTGCGTAATTGGTAAAAAACATTGACAATAGAGGCATCCTTATCTTCCATAGATCCAATTTATCCCTGGCCTGCCAATATATCTGATTGAGAACCCCATGAGCGCATTTGAAATTTTACAAGTTCTTCAAACTGAAGTTGGACCGCGGCGCGCGGGCACCCCTGGCGAGGACCGGGCCCAGGCCTGGCTCAAAGCCCGGTGTGAAGGTTGGGGACTGCCGGTTGAACTTGATGAATTTAAGTTTATCGGCAGCACAGCCTACCGCTCGTTTGTCTCGCTGCTGACTCTGGGGTTGATCGCCACCGGTGTCATTTTAATGACAGCTGATCAATTTTTGCTGGGATTGATACCCTTTGGGGTGCTGTTTATTTACTTCAACTTTATCAACAGAAAAATTGAACTGCGTCTGGCCAACACTCCCAGTCACAATGTCATTGCCGGGCTGCGCCGTCCGATCAGCGACTATATGGCTGAGCCACAGAAGGGCCCGGCTATTTTGATCTGCGCCCATTATGACACGCCCCATAATCTGGCTGCCTGGCTGACGCCTTTGCGCGAACTGCTGCGCTTTTTTGGACCACTGGGGTTTTTAAGCCTGATCCTCCTGGCGGTCTCCTGGATCCTGCAGCTCCTCTGCCTGCTTCTGGACAGCGTGGCCTGCCGGGAATTGAGCGGAGATCTATCTTCCATTCTGGGCAATATCACTTTGATTTTGAATGCCCCCTATTTCGCCTACCTGCTGGCGGGCAGCCTGACCGGTTTGCTGGCAAAGAAGACGGATGCGCCGGGTGCGGACGACAACGGCTCCGGGACAGCGCTGGTTTTGGAACTGGCCCGGCGGCTGCAGGCCAACCCGCCTGCGAATACTGAAATTTTCTTTGCCTTCTGGGGCGCCGAGGAACGCGGCTTGTTTGGCTCGCGCCAGTTCATCCGGAAATTTGGTGCTCAACTGGACCGCGAGAAACTGCAGATTATCAATGCCGATTGTGTCGGGGTGGGGCAAACCCTGACGGTTCATACCGGTCAGGGCACCTGGACGCGCCACCGCACCGATCCCTGCAGCGTGGCGCGCATTGAACGACTGGCCGTACAATTTAACATCCCCACCGTGCGATCATGGGAATCGATCATCTCGGGCGGCTCCTCCGACCATGCAGCCTGGATTGATCGTGGCTTCAACCAGGTGATCTCGCTGCTGCGGGAAAATCTGCGCCCACCCAACTGGCCCATCCGGCTGCTGGCTGCGGTGTTGCGCATTCCCGATGCCAACATGCTGGAACTCAAACATATCCACACCCCGGCAGACACCCTGGCGGTGATCGATCCCCAGGTTCTGGGGACGACCGTGGATCTGGCGGAAGCCTACGTGCGTGAAATAGCGGGTTGATAATATCCCACCGGATTGGTGCGGTAGGACCGCAACCTGAGGCAACCCAACCTGTTTCGACCTTGCACAAAGCCCGGCGCTTTAGTACAATCACGCTTCGATTGGAAAAATTTTTATGAACTCATTGGATGACGCCTACCAGCAGTCACTGGATTATCTCTACAGCTTTGTGGATTACAGCCTGACGCACAACCTGCGTTTCAGCCCGGAAAAATTTGACCTGGCACGAATGCATGATCTGATGGCGCGCCTGGACAACCCCCACCAGCAGTATCCGGTCATTCATGTCGCCGGGACCAAGGGCAAGGGCTCCACTGCGGCGATGATTGCCGCGGTGCTGCAGTCCGCGGGCTACCGGGTTGGCTTTTACACCTCGCCGCATCTGGAGGATTTTAACGAACGGATTCAAGTCAACGGCGAGTCCATCTCCCGGGCGGATCTGGTGGATCTGGTGGCCCAGCTCCGCCCGCATGCGGCCGCCGTGGAACGCATCACCACTTTTGAACTGACCACCGCGCTGGGGTTTCTGTATTTTGCCCGGGCGCGAGTGGATGTTGCCGTGGTGGAAGTCGGACTGGGGGGGCGGTTGGATGCGACCAATGTGGTGACGCCGCTGGTTTCGGTAATCACCTCCCTGTCCTATGATCATATGGCCGTGCTTGGCAATACCCTGGCCCAGATTGCGGCCGAAAAGGCAGGCATCATCAAGCCCGGTCGGCCGGTTGTGTTGGCCCCACAGAAGGAGGAAGCCCGGCTGGTGGTGGAGCGCATTGCCGCTGAGCGCGCAGCTCCCCTGACTCAGGTGGGCCGGGATGTCCTGTTCGCACCCTGGACGCATTCGCTGGAGGGACAATCACTGCTGATCTGGTCTGCTGAAGAACAATCCCTGGTGGATGATTTCATCGAATCGGGCGGGCGTTCCAACTGGCAGCCTGTCCGTCTGACGATCCCCCTGCTTGGCCATCACCAGGTGGAAAATGCCGCCACCGCCTACACGGCACTGCGGACAGCCAATGCCGCCGGACTGCCGATCTCCGAGGCGGCTGTCCAGCAGGGGCTGCGGCAAACCAACTGGCCGGGGCGATTTGAAGTCCTGCGCCGCGATCCGCCGCTGGTGATCGATTCGGCCCACAATCGCGATTCAGCGCTCAAACTGCGCCTGGCTGTGGATGATTATTTCCCCGGCAAACGTGTGGTCCTGCTGTTTGGTGCTTCCGAGGACAAGGATATTCCCGGTATGTTCGCCGAACTCATGCCGCGGGTCTGGCAGGTGATCGCAACGCAGTCGATTCACCCCCGGGCCATGCCCCCGGAACAATTGGTTGCGCTGGCGCATCAATTTGGCGTCCGCGCCCGGGTTGTCCTGCCGCTTGAGGCGGCATTGACTGAGGCGCTCCAGCTGGCCGGGAGCGAGGCCCTGGTATTGGCCACCGGGAGTATTTTTGTGGCCGCTGCCGTGCGTTCCGCCTGGCAAGCCATGAAGCCTGGTGCCGACCAGTAGCCGCAGGCGCACCGCGGCGTTGATTTTATAATTGATGCGCCAACCTGGTAAAACAGCGAACCCGGAGCGCCCCATTGGCGGCATTCTTTTCAGTATAATTGACTTTGAAGGAACCAAACCTGATGAAAGATAATCAACGTACATCACATCCTGACGATACAGAGGATTATATTTCCGCCCTGCACCAGCGGACTGAAGAACTGTATCAAATCCCGGATATGGCAGTTAATGAAGATGGCACTATTGAGGCGGCTGTCCTGATTCTGCGGGATGTGGTGGTGTTTCCACACATGGTCTCCCCCATTTTTGTGCCGCCGGGGCCCAATTTGCTGGCCATCGAAGATGCCCAGGAATCCTATGAGACCATGATTGCCTTGATCGTTGCCGACCCGGAGTCCGATGAGGAACCCACCCAGAAGGACTTTCTCCCGATTGGGGTTGAGGTGGCGGTTGGGCGGCTGCTTTCCATGCCGGATGACAATAACTCGGCCTTGATCCAAGGCCGCCGCCGTCTCGAGGTGCTGGAATTCACTCAAACCGAACCCTACTTCCGGGTCCGGGCGCGGGTCATTGTCGAGCCAACCCGGGTTGA
>DAOQTN010000293.1:0-4298 GCA_035340555.1 Anaerolineaceae bacterium
TCGGTACATGTCATCAACCGCGCGCAGCAATTGAAGAAGGTCAACGATGTCTGAAGAAAATCAACTGAACCAACCACCCGAAACGATCCGGGTCGTGTACCAACAGATTTGTAAAAACCATCGCACCATTGGTGATTTCCGGGCAAAACTTTTGGTCTTTCTGCCCCTGGCCACCGCAGTTGCCATTCCCTTAATGAGGCTGCTCGACGACAAAACCCGGCTGTTTCTAGGGATATTTGGATTTTTGATCAGTCTGGGATTGTACTTCTACGAGTTTCTGGCCAATTTACGCTGTGAGCATCTCATCAAAACGGGCAAGCAATTGGAAGCGCTGCTGGCCGTCAGCGGGCCGTACACCGAGCGCCCCACCGGGCTGGTGGGCTTTGTGAACGAAGCTTACCTTGCCCGTGTCATTTACTCTGTGGTGCTGGCAGCCTGGATATACGGCGCTTTCAGCGCCACCGGATCGGTCCTGAGTGTCATTATGGCGTTTGTTGTGCTGGCGTTTTTCTTTTTCATTCCACGCCTGTTAAAATTTGGGCACTGGCCGCTTTAAGCGGATCCAGCTTGTCAATCCAGCCTGAAATTCAGCATGGCATCCAGGCATGAAACCCATCAGAAACTCCGTCAAAGCCATCATTATTAAAAACAACTGCCTGCTGTGTATCCGCAAGGTGGACGAACTGGGCGTTTATTATCTTCTGCCGGGCGGCGGGCAGGACAGAAATGAGACCTTCATCGAAACTGTTACGCGTGAATGTTTGGAAGAACTGGGCGCCCCGGTTCAAGTGGGTCGGCTGAGGTATATTCGCGAGTATATTGGGGAAAACCACGAATTTTGTGCGACAGATCACAACCACCAGATCGAGTTCATGTTTGAGTGTCTCTTGCTGGCTGACCCCGACCCTCAACAAGCCAGTCACTACGATGAAGGGCAGGATGGAATCGAGTGGGTCAGCCTGGACAGTCAGACCCATCGGGTTTACCCCAAAGTGCTGTTGGAGCGGATCCGACAGGGGTATGCAGAAGTGTATTGGGGAGATATCAACTAGAACGCCATGCATGCGCCCTCCCAGCCTGTCAATCTGGCGGATATCCAGTGCATCGTTTTCGATTTTGGCTTTACACTTTCATCAGATTTGTTTTTCAAGGTTGCTCCACCCGAATGCCCCGCCTGGCAGAGGCTGATTCAACAACACATCTTCAGTGATGCGGCTCTGGTTGACAACTGGATGAGTGCCAGGGTGACAATGGCTGAGATTGCCGAGCAATTGGCCCCCATTGTTGGGATGGCCGTTCCACGCATTATCGCGTTTTTGAAACTGGGTTGCGAAAAGCTTAATTTTAATGAAGCTGTTTTAGCCTTTGCCATCAGGCAGCGTGCCCTGGGACGAAAAACGGCCATTGTCACAGGCAACATGGATGTATTTACGCAGGTAGTCGTGCCAGCCCACAACCTGGGCAGCCAATTCGATGTCATTATCAACAGTTTTGATTACCGCGAAATCGACAAATACATCCTGTGGGAGCGGGCTTTTGAACAACTGGGGGCTGGGCTTGGGTACCCTCAGAGTCTATTGATTGAAGACGGCGAGAAAAATGTCTCAAAGTTTAGGGCCAAAGGCGGAATGGCTTATCGTTATGAAAACGATGAGCGGTTTCTGGACTGGCTGATGTCAATAGGGTGTAATGAAGCGCAGGCTTCACCAGCTTGATCTCAGCAGAGGATAAATTTCCGGCTTGTGTTTTTGCGGTCCAGCGCACCAACTGAAACGACAACCAAATCACAGGCTGCAATACAGGCTGCAATATAGACTGAAATATAGGCTGAAACACAAGACAAAAAACCGACTGAAAAATGCCGGAAATCCAGTCTGAAACCCTGTCTGAAACCCGAAAACCCGAAGTCCTACATTCCCAGCATGGCTTGCAGTTCTGAGATGGCTTGAGGCGCGGACCGGTACTGCACGGCGCGCATTCCCGCCTGGCGGGCCGCAATGATGTTTTCTTCAAGATCATCCAAGAAAACACACTCGTGGGCATGAACACCCAGTCGCTGGGCAGCGATGTGGTAAATGCGCTCGTCGGGTTTGGCGATCCCTTCTTCAGCCGAGATCACAATCAGGTCCACCATTTCCTCAGCGCCGTAGATGTTCAACATCGTATGACGGGCATCGGTGCCGGCGTTGCTCAAGATGGCTGTGCGGTAGGCCGGCCGTAAACTGGTGAGGAATTTTGCCAGCTTGCGGTTGAGCCGCCGCGCCGACATGGTGTGGCGGCGAATGCTGGCAAGCAATCGGGGGCTGATCTTCCAGCGTTCGGCCATCATATTCCACACCTCGGCCTCGGGGATCTTGCCAACCATGATGTCATGCATAAACTGCGATTCCTGGGGCGATGCCAGCAGCGTGGCAGCAATTTCATTATTCTTCAGCCCCAACAGCCTTTGCAGACGGCCGATCCAACGCATATCAGGAGTGTTGTACAACACACCCCCAAAATCAAAAATGACGGCCCGGATGGGGGCCAGCAGGTCAGGGGGTTCAGGCGATTCAAAGGTCTGGAGAGTGGTCATAAGCTCGTCCCTTCAAACTGTAATGGGCTCCATTTTACCAGAAACAAACGGCTAGTTTGCGCACAATAAAAATCTGGCCGGTCTTCCCGGCCAGATTTTTGGGGATAGAAATTTGAAGACCGGGGGGATTGGGGGGATCAGCTTAGACTGGCTTGGAGAACCATACGCCGGTAGATACAACCACAAAACCCACGGCGCGGGCGGTTTCCAGCATGGGGGTGTTCTCGCTGCTGGTGCCCATCAGAGCGCTGGCAATGCCCCTGTCTTTAAGCAGGTACAGCCCGGTGAGCAGCAGTGCACGGGCCAGGCCGCGGCGCTGAAAATCGGGGTGGGTGGCAACGGGATCGGTATAACCCTCACTGCGCCCCGTGCGGGCATTTTCCTCGCGGCTGATTTGCACCATGCAGTAAGCCGCAAGCCGGCCATCGGGAGCCACCGCCACCAGATCCAACTGCGGATCATATTCGGGTTCGGCCAGCATGGCCAGCCGCTCTTCCAGTTCCATGCGCTCGGTACCAAAGGCCGCGCGGTGCAGTACCACCCAGGCTTCGGCCTCGGCCACGCCCCCCGCCGGGCGGATGGTGAAGCCTGGCGGCAGCACAGGCTGCGGGATGGGTGCAGACAGATCGCGGGCCAGGTGGATCGAATAGATCGGCTCGCGCACAAAACCGTGAGCTTCAAGCAGGGCAATCCGTTCCGGGTTGTCTGCTGAACAACTGGCATCCAGGGTGGGAGCCTCATCGTCTTCCGCCGGGCGGGCGCGGCGGCGGGCCACACCCCAGGCAATAATCTCTCCCGGCAGATCTACGGAGACAAGCTGTGGGTCCCATTCAAAAAGCAGGTTGTTATATTGATCCACCAGGGCATAGGCGACAAGCTGACCGGCCGCGTCGCGCCACAGAGCAGTATCGGCCTGTACCTGCGAGAGAGCCAGCAGTTCGCGCAAGTCTATCGCTGAGGGGAAATCGGCGGTGCGCTCCGGCGGGCGGATCTGGCGCAAAAACGCCAGCAGCACATCCAGATCAAGCGGAGCGGCGTAAGGGTGACAGGTCAGGGGCATCAGGAGCTCCTTTCGTTAAGGGCAGAGGGGGACTGTATCAGTATTCGTTCTGCCGTTGAGCGGCAGGCCAAAGTAAGGTGAGGGGTCAAGGGTATTGGCAATATCCATTTCGTTGCGAAAATGCCCTTCGCCATCATCCAGTACGATAGAGATATGTAGATGCACGCCCGTGGGGCTGCCCGGCGTGCCCGAATAATTTCCCTGGTAACCCAGCAGCGTGCCCGCTGGCACAAAGACCTCGCTGGTTCCGGGTGGGAAGGCAGCATCAATCAGTGAATTGCCATCCGGGTCGGCCAGATGGGTGTAATAGGTCCAGATCTGACGGCCCGGCAGCAGCGGATCAGAAGGGATGCGGATAATGACGGTGGATTTCCAATCTGAGAGTCGGGTCAGGTAACCATCGTAGGCGGTATAGATGGGTGTTTGACCGGGCTGTGTGCCGCCAAAAATATCCAATCCGCTATGCTGGTGACCGATGCGGAACGAATCGCCCCACAGGTAGCCGATGAAGCCGGTGGTGGGCAGTTGGAAGGGGGCCTCGCCGCAACGGGTGCCTGCCGGGATAACCCAGCCGGCGTGATCCCCTGGGTTGCGGATATACGCAATCACCTGGCGGGAGCGCTGGGCGCTGCGCCCCGGCGCCAGCCAGTAGAAGTAGACAAA
>DAOQTN010000294.1:0-4295 GCA_035340555.1 Anaerolineaceae bacterium
ACCATGGACGAAAGCCACCCGTTGGTCCCCACCACACCGTATGCAGCCAGCAAGGCGGCGGGAGACCAGATTGTGCTGTCCTACCAACAGACCTTTGGCATGGACGCGGCGATTGTCCGCCCCTTTAATAACTTCGGCCCGCATCAGAATCCGGGATCCTATGCCGGAATCATCCCCATTGTGGTCTCCCGGGTATACCGCAATCTGCCGGTTGAGATCTACGGCGACGGGGATCAAACCCGGGATTACATCTACGTCCAGGATACGGTGGAGGCGATGATGCGCATTTATGAGGCGCCGGCCACCCGCGGCCGGGTGGTCAACGTTGCCACCGGCCAGGAAATCACCATCAACCAGTTGGTGACCCGCCTCCTGCGGGTGCTGGATGTGCCAGGCCATCCGGTGGTTCATCTGCCGGAGCGACCGGGTGACGTCCGCCGGCACTGCGGGGATGTCAGCCTGCTGCGCGAACTCACCGGCTTCACACCCAATCCCATTCGGGATGAGGATCTGGCTGTTACCGTGGCGTGGTATTTGCAATATTACCGAGGCGCATTACCGGGACAGGTGAACTAATGCTGCGGTTAAACGTTCCCTTTACCGATCAACGCGAGCTGGAGGAGATTGCCAGTGTCCTGGCCACCGGGTATCTGACCCAGGGACCAAAGACGGCCCAGTTCGAACAGGCGGTTGCTGATTATATTGGCTGCCGGCACGCCTTTGCCATGAGTTCCTGCACCACGGCGCTGCACCTGGCCCTGGTAACCCTGGAGATTGCCCCCGGAGATGAAGTGTTGGTGGCCGATTTTACCTTCCCGGCAACCGCCAATGTGGTGGTCCAATTGGGGGCGGTACCGGTGCTGGTGGATATTGAACCGGATACATTCACCATGGATCCGGCCGACTTGGCGCGCAAGATCACGTCGCGCAGCCGGGCGGTGATTGGCGTGGATGCGTTTGGTTGTGCGGCAGATTGGGCGGCTATTCAGCGTGTGGCAGAGGCGCACAACCTGCCGGTTATTGAAGATGCAGCCACTGCCATCGGCACCACCTATGATCCGACCCATGGCGCCGTCAAAGATAACACCAACGACACCGCCACCAATACTACCAATGAGACCGCCAATAATGCTGCCAATAATGCTGCCAACAGCGCCACCAACGGGACCTTTCAGGGGGAGCGCTACTGCGGCAACCTGACGACGTTGGGGTGCTTCAGTTTTCATCCCCGCAAGGTGATCACTACCGGGGAGGGGGGAATGATCACAACCAATGACGACGGACTGGCCGACCGGATCCGCCTGCTGCGCAGTCACGGCGGTGTCCGGGACGGGTTCTGGTTTCGTTATGAGGCGGCCGGGTTCAATTACCGTCTCAGCGACATCCAGGGCGCCCTGGGGGTGGCCCAGATGGAAAAACTGCCTGCTTTGATTGCCGAGCGCCGCCGGCTGGCCGGCCTGCTGTGTCAGCGCCTGGCCCCGCTTGCCGGGGTGCGATTACCCCGCAATCCGGCCTGGGGCGGGCACATCTACCAATCCTTTGTCGTCCAGCTGGCCGATCAGTTGAATCGAGACCGGGTGATCGGCCGCATGCGGGAATTGGGAGTTGAGACCACCCTGGGCACCTATGCCCTGCATGACCAGCCGTTTTACCAGGTCCACTACGGCTACCACACCGGACAGCTGCCGCACTCCCATCGGGCTTTCTATCAGACGGTGACGCTGCCGCTCTATCCCCGCATGACGGAAGCGGACTTGGATCTGATTACCGCCAGTTTGGCGCAAGCGCTACAGGAGCAGTCATGACCCGCCGGATTGTGATTTTGGGAACTGGCGGCAACTGCCTGGACATCCTGGATGCCATCCGGGACTGTAATGCTGCCGCCGACCGGCCGGTTTATGACTGTATTGGATTCCTTGATGACGATCAGGAACTCTGGGGGCAGCAAGTTGCCGGCGTGCCTGTTTTGGGCGGTCTGGCGGCAGCGCCGACCCTGGAGGATTGTCTCCTGGTGAACGGGATTGGCAGCGAACGAAATTTCTGGCGCAAACCCGCAATCATCGCCCGCACAGGGGTGCCGGACGACCGTTTTGAAACCATCATTCACCCCAGCGCCGTTATCTCCCCCCAGGCATTGCTGGGACCCGGTGTGGTGATTTTGCCCCAGGTAACGGTGGCCGCCAACGCCCGGCTTGGCCGGCATGTGATGGTCCTGCCCAATACGGTCATCAGCCATGACGACGAGATTGGCGACTATACCTGCATTGCTGGCGGGGTTTGCGTCTCCGGCCAAGTCAAGGTGGGCCAGTGCTGCTACCTGGGTTCCCATGCCGCGATTATTAATGGCATCACGATTGGCGAGCGCGCCCTGGTCGGTATCGGCTCCGTGGTGCTGCACGATGTACCTGGAAATACGGTGGTGGTCGGCAATCCGGCCCGCTTTCTCCGGCCGACTGTGGAGGCGGGGACATGATTGTCATCGTGGACTACGGCATGGGCAATTTGGGCTCCATTCAGAACATGTGCCGTAAGATTGGGCATGCTGCTCTGATCAGTTCAGAAGCGGCCGAAATCTGTCGTGCCAGCCGTCTGATCCTGCCGGGCGTGGGCGCTTTTGATCATGGAATGTCCCAGCTGACCAGCCTGGACCTGGTGGATTTGTTGAACGACCTGGTGCTGCAAGAGCACATCCCGGTTTTGGGTGTCTGCTTGGGGATGCAGCTGCTCACCCAGGGCAGCGCGGAAGGCCGGCTGCCTGGACTGGGCTGGCTGGATGCCCGGACGGTTCGCTTTGAGTTTTCCCCGGAACAGGCCCGGTTGAAGATTCCGCATATGGGTTGGAACACGGTCGAGTTTTGCCGGCCCTCGCCGCTGACCGCCGGATTTGAGGGGGAGACCCGCTTCTATTTTGTCCACTCCTACCATTTGCAGTGCCACCAACCGGAAGACATCCTGGGATGCACCACCTACGGTTATGATTTTCCATCCATGGTTCAGCGGGGCAACATTATGGGGGCTCAGTTCCATCCGGAAAAAAGCCACCGGTTTGGAATGCGGCTGCTGCGTAATTTCATCGAGATGCCGGCATGCTGAGAACCCGGGTGATGCCATGTCTGCTGCTGCAGCAGGGGGCCCTGGTCAAGACGGTCCAGTTTCGCAAACCCGGTTATATTGGCGATCCCATTAATGCGGTGCGTATTTATAACGAAAAAGAGGTCGACGAACTGGTCTTTCTGGATATCTCCGCCACACCGGCCGGTCATGGCCCCCCATTGGGGACCCTCCGTGAGATCGCTGGCGAGTGTTTCATGCCCCTGGCCTATGGCGGCGGGGTCCGCACCATTGAGGATATCCGCGAGATTTTGCGTATAGGCATCGAAAAAGTGGTGATCAACACCCATGCAGTTGAGGATCCAACCTTCATCCGGGCAGCTGCCGATCAATTTGGCAGCCAGAGCATCGTCGTGTCCATGGATGTTCGTCACCGGCTGCTGGGGGGCTACCAGGTTTTTACCCGGGGTGCGCGCCAGGCAACCGGGCTGGATCCGGTGGCTTGGGCTGACCGGGTACAGGACTTGGGGGCGGGTGAAATCCTGCTGACCTCCATCGATCGGGATGGCACCCAGTCTGGGTATGACATCGAATTGCTGGAGCGCGTCTGCCGGGCGGTGGATCTGCCGGTCATTGCCAGCGGTGGCGCGGGCAGCCTGGCTGATTTTGCCGCGGCGGTGAAGGCCGGGGCGTCCGCCTGCGCCGCTGGCAGCATGGTAGTCTATTTTGGCCGCAATCGGGCGGTGCTGATCAATTTTCCCACCCGATCGGAACTGGAATCTGTTTTAGCTTGAGAAGTAGTGGAGTATCTATGACCCGCCGTTGTACCCGCTGTATTTACGATGAGACCATCTCAAACATCACTTTTGACGAACAAGGGGTCTGCAACTATTGTCACATGCACGACCGCCTGAATGCCGAGTACCCCACCGGTGCCGCGGGGGAGGCCCGGCTGCAAGCGCTGGTGGCCCAGATCCGGCAGGCCGGCCGCGGCCGGAAGTATGATGTCATTGTAGGGGTCAGTGGAGGCTGCGATTCGTCCTACTTGCTCTATCGAACCGTCCAGCTGGGGCTGCGTCCCCTGGCAGTGCACTTTGACAATACCTGGAATTCCACCACCGCGGTTGAAAACATCCACGATGTCCTTAAAAAGCTGGATGTGGATTTGTACACCTATGTGGTGGATAACAAGGAATATGACGACATCTACCGAGCTTTTCTGGAGGCCGGGGTGCCGGATGTGG
>DAOQTN010000295.1:0-4277 GCA_035340555.1 Anaerolineaceae bacterium
CACCCAGTTCTACCTGGAGGATCGCGCCATCGCTGAACGGCGCACTGCAGCTGGACTGGCTTGGGGATGCTATCCAACCTGGTGTATTATGGCAGTTACGCCTGGATTGTGCTGCGGACGGTGGCCGGGCTGATCACCCTTGGGGATATGACCATGTTTTTATCGATTTTTCGACAGTCCCAGGGCTCCATCCGCGCGTTGCTGGACAGCTTGAACCGGCTGTATGAGAGCAACCTGTTCCTGGACAACCTCATCCGGTACCTGAAAATTGAACCGATGCTGCGGGCTCCCGCACATGGTTTGGCCGCGCCGGCTCCCATCCGGCAGGGGATTGAATTCCGGGATGTCTCTTTCCGCTATCCGGGTTCGGATGGTTTTGTACTGCGCCACCTCAACTTGCACATCCAACCGGGCGAAAGAATTGCCCTGGTGGGACTGAATGGGGCCGGTAAGACAACATTGATTAAACTGCTGACCCGGCTGTATGACCCCACGGAAGGTTCTGTGCTGCTGGACGGAGTTGATCTGCGGGAGTATGATCTGACCAGCCTGCACCAACGTTTTGGGGTCATTTTTCAGGATTTTGTCCGCTACCAATTTACCGTCCGGGAAAATATTGGCTTTGGTCAGGTGGATGCGCTGGATGATCTGGACCGCATCCACGCGGCGGCTGAACGGGGCGGGGCGGCCGCCATCATCCGGGATCTGCCCCGAGAATTCGATACCGTCCTGGGCCGGCGCTGGGAAAAGGGTCTGGATCTGTCCGGTGGTCAGTGGCAAAAGATCGCCCTGGCGCGAGCCTTCATGCGGGAGGCAGAGGTGATGGTGCTGGATGAACCGACGGCGGCTTTGGATGCGGAGGCCGAATATGAGGTCTTTCAGCGCTTTGGCGAACTCATGGCGGGCCGGATCGCCGTGTTGATTTCACATCGCTTCTCGACTGTGCGCATGGCTGACCGGATTGTGGTATTATCTGCCGGCAGGATTGTTGAGTTGGGCAGCCATGCCGAATTGATTAAAAGCGACGGTCACTATGCCCGATTATTTAATTTACAGGCTGAAGGTTATCGCTGAATTGACCTGCCAATGAGGGCCGGGCTTGGATCACCCCTGTTGGGCCGATGTGTGGTCAATATAAACCGGTAGTCAGCACAAGGGTCCTCGAGGAAACTGCGCCCCCAAACGGGCCCACACAATTCATGGAGACCGCGGGCCCAAACGGGCCCACACAATTCATGGAGACCGCGTTCCCAAACGGACCCACAAAATTGAAGGAGACTGTAGCATGAAGAAAATTGCAACCCTGTGCCTGTTCGTTCTGGTCCTCACACTGACTGGCTGTACCAGCACAGTGCCGGCCCCGGATGGTGCGGTCGGACCCCTGACCATCATGGATGCCCAGGGCCGTACGGTGGAACTGCCGGCTGTCCCGCTGCGGATTGTCATCGCCGGACGGGCCAGCGCTTTGCTGGCGGACGCGGTGTACCTTTTCCCGGAAGCCCGCGAGCGGGTCGTGGCTTATTCGACCACCAGCCAGGGCACGGGTGATTTTATTGCCGCACTGGATCCCGATTATGCAGATAAGGCCGCGTTTGGAACGGATGTCGGGCCTGAACAAGTGGCGGCATTCACACCGGATCTGGTCATCATGAAAAGCTATATGGCGGAAAAACTGGGAACCCCGCTGGAAGCACTGGGCATCCCCGTGATTTATCTGGACCTGGAGACACCGGACCAGTACACCCGGGATTTGAACATCCTGGGACAGATATTTCAAAATGAAGCCCGGGCAGCGGAATTGAGCGCCTATTATGGGTCTGTAGTGCTGCGGGTCAAGGCCGGTCTGGCTGAAAGCCAACCCCGGCCCCAGGTTCTGCTGCTCTATTACAATAACCGGGATGGCGAGGTGGCCTTCAATGTGCCCCCTGTTGGTTGGCTGCAGACAACCTTGGTTCAACTGGCCGGCGGAGACCCGGTCTGGCAGGACATTGAACTGGGAACGGGTTGGACCAAGGTCAATCTGGAACAGATTGCTGCCTGGAATCCGGATCAAATTTATGTGGTGGCCTATACCGTGAACGCGGCGGATATTGTCCCTGAACTCGAACAGGATCCGGCCTGGCAAGCGCTGCAGGCGGTGCAGAACGGCCAGCTGCATGCCTTTCCAGTGGATTATCTGAGCTGGGATCAACCGGACCCGCGTTGGGCATTGGGATTGCTCTGGCTGGCGGATACCATTCAGCCGGGCGTGCTGCCGGTTGACATGCCGGCTGAAACCCGCATTTTTTACGAAAAGCTCTATCTGCTGGATGATGCTGCTTATGCCGAGCTCATCAGCCCGGTTTTGCCGACCAATCTGGAGCCCTAGACCTCATGGCACCGCTGGCCCGCTCCCCGCAAGCTGCCCGGCGCGGCCTGGGCCTGTTGACACTGGGACTGCTGCTGTTGCTGGGCGGTTCCCTCTTGCTCGGCCGTTACCCCGCTCCCGGGTTTATAGATCCAGCCCGGCTGTGGGATGACCCGCTGGCGCAGCAGCTGGTCTGGAATTTGCGCTTACCCCGCCTGCTGGCGGCGGCGGTCATTGGCATGAGCCTGGCGGCAGCGGGGGTGGTCTTTCAAATGGTGTTTTCAAATCCCCTGGTGGAACCGGGTTTCCTGGGAGTATCCCAGGCGGCGGCCTTTGGGGCTGCCCTGGCCATCCTGGTGCTGGGCAGCGCAGCCTGGCTGGTCCAGGGTGGGGCGGTCCTGTTTGGACTGCTGGGATTGGGAGCATCTTATGTGCTGGCCCGACGCGTCCGGTATGGCGGCTGGGTGCTGCGGCTGGTGTTGAGTGGAATTGCGATTTCAGCTCTTTTCTCGGCCGGGGTGGGCGTGATGAAATACCTGGCCGACCCCTTGCGGCAGCTGCCGGAGATCACCTTTTGGCTGCTGGGGGGATTATACGGCATTACCTGGCCGCGGTTCCTGGCAGCTCTACCACTCCTGCTGGGGGGGCTGGCTGCGATGCTGCTGCTGCGCTGGCGCTTGAATTTACTGACCTTGGACGAGGATGCTGCGGCAGCTCTGGGGGCACCGGGCGGATTGGAACGAGTGGTCGTGTTGTTGGCCGCCGTGGCTGCCACCGCAGCTTCAATATCCATCGGCGGCCTGATTGGCTGGGCTGGCCTGATCACCCCCCATCTGGCCCGGCGGCTGTTTGGCGCCGATGCCAGGTATGCGCTTCCTGGCGCATTATTAATTGGGGCAATTTACCTGGTAATCTGCGACGATCTGGCCCGCCTGCTGATGATGGGGGAAATCCCGCTGGGGATCCTGACCTCCCTGTTGGGGGCACTGGCCTTTTTGATCCTGCTGACCCGTCCACTGCTGCAACCACAAACATGACCCAAGCTGTTCTGTTTTTCGATGCTGTCACCTATGTTTATCCCCAGGCGGGGCAGCCAGCCCTGGACGGGTTGTCTCTGGAACTGGCTCCAGCCGAAACCACCGCCATTCTGGGTCCGAATGGTGCTGGAAAAACCACCCTGCTACGGTTGGCCTATGGACGGCTGCGGCCACTCTCTGGCCGAATCCTGCTGCAGGGTATCAACCTGGCGGATTACACCCACCGCCAGATTGCCCAGCGGGTGGGATTGGTACCGCAGCGGGAGTACAACCCATTTGAATATTCCCTGTTGGAATACGCCCTGCTGGGGCGTGCGCCGCATTTACATCCCCTGGACCTGCCGGGTCGGGCGGATTGCGAGGCTGCTGAAAAAGCATTGATCCGGGTGGGATTGGCGGAGCGGGCGCATCAATCAATTCATACCCTCAGCGGTGGTGAACACCAGCTGTTGTTGATTGCCCGGGCTCTGGCGCAACAGCCCGACGTATTGCTGCTGGATGAACCCACCGCCCATCTCGATCTGGCGAACAAGCTGCTGCTGGTGCAGCAGCTGCGGCAGCTGACTGCAGACGGTGTCACCATTCTACTGACCACCCATGACCCGGATGTGGCTGCGGCACTGGCTGATCAGCTGGTTCTGATGCGCTCAGGCCAGGTGTTGCGTGCGGGAGAGCTGGCTGATGTCTGGAATGATGCTGATCTGAGTGCGACTTACGGCATTCCACTGCAGACGCGTGAGTTGAATGGCAGGAGGATGCTGCTGTGGGACGGCTGATATTAATCACCGGTGGACGCGGGGCTGGCAAGACCCGGTTTTGTGATTTTGTAGCCCGCCGAATGCGTCTGCGAGGTTGTGAAGTGGCCGGACTGCTTTCTCCAGCCCGGTTTGAGG
>DAOQTN010000296.1:0-4234 GCA_035340555.1 Anaerolineaceae bacterium
GCTGCCGATCTTCAACACAATGGCGTCCTGGATGATGTTCTGGCAAACCAGCCGCGGGCGCTGGGGTTCAGAGGGTTGGTTGTAAACGGGGATATCCAGCGAGGCATCGACTTCCGTCCGGCCCACCGGAATGTAAGTATTGCCATCCAACGTGGTGATGGCGGTGCCCGCCACCTCGCCTGTAATCGGGACCTGGGCTGTTGACTCGCCGCCCTCACCATCGTAAAGTTTCTGCGGTTCGGAAATCATCCCGGCACTGTTGGGCAGCGGGGTCTGGAACTCGGCGTCAAAATCCAGCAGCCACATGCAGCCGGTCACCATGACGTGGTCGCCGGGCTGCAGGGCATAGGCCACGGCCGTCATGTCGTTGATCGGCATCGCCAGTGCGGTCATGCCCACCGGCACATCAAATGAAGGGGACCAGGCATTGCCACCGACGTCCACCAGCATGCCCATGGTCAGCGGCATGCGGGCCTTCAGGTCATAACGGCGGTCAGTCCCAGCAGTTCTTCTTTCTTGATATCTTCACTGTCAGCCATAATGAAGAGGCCTCCGCTGGCTTCCAGTTCAGCCCGGGGGTATTGAATGGTCCCCAGATTGGCCTCGGTCAGGGCTTCCCCGCGCTTGACATCCTGCAGGGTGATGAAAATGTCCACCAAGTCCGTCGGGGCCGGTTGGGTGGGTACGGTTTCACCCCCATTATTCACATCACCGCCGTTGGCCTGCGGTTTAAATAATCCGGGAAGCAGAAAGTATGCCGCCACCAGACCAATCAGCACGATCAGGCCCAGCAGAATGATTGTCAGTCCACCTTTTCTTTTAGCACCAGCCATGGGTTGCCTCCTTTGAAGGGCATCAGGAAATTTCAATAGTTTGCACTAATTATAGTTCAAAAATTAAAAATTAATAGTCTGCAAGGGCAGGGGAATTTACAGAATTGTTAGCCGGGGCAGATTGTGCTTTCAATCCTCGACAAATCCCCCTAAAATTTTCAGGAAATGGCCACCGCATGGCCACCGAAGAGCCACCGAAGAGCCACCGAAGAGCCACCGAAGAGCCATCGAAGAGCCATCGATAGCCATGAGGCTTCGGCGGGTACCGGCCTGGGGCTGCAAGGAGAAGGCCCTGCACCAGGCAGGGCCTTCCGCAAACTTGGGCTCAACAGGCTTCGGGGGAAGCTTTAGAGCGATTGGACGATGTTCGAGAAGATCTTGCCGATGATCGGGCCGAGCAGGGCGAGAATGACGATCACAACAACAGCAACCAAAACAAGAATAAGAGCGTACTCAACAAGACCCTGACCCTTTTCCTTGGGAGCGAACAACATGGATATTCACCTCCTTTCTGTTCATAACTCCGCTTGATTAGAGCTTATTAACATTATATGCAAAAAACAGATAAAGGCAAGGCCCCTCAATGACCGATTTTTAAAGCCTGCCTCACGAAAAATCAATCAAGCCAGGGGCTGGGAACCAATTACTCATCTTGATGCTTTAATTTCCAACCCTTGATATTGCTGCCAATCTGCAGCTGCAGCTCATCGCACTTATCCAGGCCAGGTGGGACTGTGAAAGATTGATCCCTTTTTTGATGCGATTTGTTTTATAACGAAAATCATAAACCGGAGGATCGTTTTAAAGGGCTTTTCCACACCTTGAGCAAAATTTGGCTCCTGCCGGGTTGAGCAGTTGGCAGGCCGGACACTGCAACGGCATGGGGGTTCCGTCATAGCGGCAGAACCTGGCGCCCGCCTCCACCTGACGCCCGCATTGTGGACAGCGCAACCCGGTGGGAGCCGCAGCAAGCGCGGCGGCCTGAATTTGGAAGGGGTCCATGAGTTTCTTTATGGCACCATCGAGGAATCCAAACGGATCCACCAAGCCGTAGTGTTCTGCCGCGAAAGATATTTGCGTTTGGCCATCGGCAAGGGGCGCCATGGAAACCACAGTTTGAACCGGGGAAACGCTTTTTAAGGACAAAATATCCCCTTGCTGAAAGGTGATGATCAATTTGTCTTTGTCCAGACCCTTGACTTTCCAATCATATATTTTGCTGCCGATATTAAACATCAAATCAAAACACTTGTCCGGGGCGAGGGGAACGGTGATTTGTAAATTTTTCCTGGCCATATGAACTCCTGGGGTTGTGTTTTTAAGCTTGTGGTCACGATGGTGGGGGTGAATTTCATGAGTTGCCAAGAGAAGAAGGGCCCGGCGGGTGCGCCGATTCATAATTCTTCGCGGCGGAAACCACTCCGCTTTAGCGGGTGGTCGTTGATTTCACTGCTGACAAGACAAGAACGAAAGAGGTCCTGCACAGGCAGGACCTCTTCAGCTTGCTTCTCTTAAGCGAACTTCTTGCGAAGTATTAGATGGACTGAACAATGTTTGAGAAGATCTTGCCGATGATCGGGCCGAGCAGGGCGAGAATAACAATCACAACAACGGCGACCAACACAAGGATCAACGCATATTCAACAAGACCCTGACCCTTTTCCTTGGGAGCGAACAACATGGATATTCACCTCCTTTCCGTTCAAACCTGGCTTTTAATAAAGCTTGTTTATATTATATCTAAAACAAGTTTATGCGCAAGGCAAAACCCCTTACAGCTACCTTACAGCCTCAGCAACTTAAATACCAGTTTTACGTAGATCTTATTGGGTGATAAATCCTGCTGAGGAGGATAAATCCTACTGAAGCAGGTCCCACCGGCTTGAAAGGGCCGGCCCCCAGTGGGCCTGGGTAAACAGGCCGGATCCGGGGCAAAAAACGTCAAGCGATGCACGATGCACCAGGCCAATCGCAATTTTTTTGCGGAATTAAGCTATAATTAACCTGTATCTTTGAACCCATCCACCCCTGCGGGTGGCCAAGCCATAAAGGAGGCATGATGAGCGATTTGTTTGAACGGGTAACCGGCGATCAGGATTTCCTGACCAAGCTGATTTCTAAAATCCCCGGCTTTAGTGGATACGTGGAGCGGCAAACCCGCCGCGCATCCGATAAACTGCTGCGCGAGACCATTGCCAACCGCTACGAAGCTCTCTGGCAGCGTATTTCAGCTTTGCAGGTTGCTCTGATTAACGAAGGTGGCATCCTCTATGTGGATGACCTCGAATCAGCCGCCCTCAAGCTCCGCCAGTTCATTGACCGCGTCCGCACGGCCTCCTATGGCTATGCCGGTTTCTTTGATGCCGTCAAAGTCAATCAGGAAGTGCTCGCCAAAGTCTATGAATATGACCTGGCCCTGCTCAACTCGGAAGATGAAATGGCCCGGGCCATTGACAACGTCGAAGCCTCCCTTGGCGCCGATGGACTGCCCGCTGCCATCCGCAACCTGACCACCCTTGCCCAGCAATGTGTGGACGCCTTCAACAAGCGCGCCGAAGTCATGCTCGGCGGCGTTGAATAATCTTTTTCAGCCCTCTAGCATTTACCCCAGGGAGTAGCAAAATGGCAAGAATCTTTGATGTTGTTGAATATCCAAGCGAGATGATGGATGAAATCGTCCATCGTTTCCCCGAACAAGGCGTGGCAGATCTGCGGATCGGTTCCCAGGTTATCGTGCGCGAGTCTCAAAAGGCGGTTTTCTTCCGCGATGGGCATGCGCTGGATATCTTTGGGCCCGGCCGCCATACGATTGTCACGGCCAACATTCCCCTGCTGGTGGACCTGATTGGCAAGGCCTTTAATGACCGGACGCCTTTCACGGCGGAGGTCTACTACGTGTCCATGCGCGAATTTGCGGATCGCAAGTGGGGCACCCCGCAGCCGATCCTGGTCCGCAATCCAGGCATGGGCCTGGGTGTGGCCCTGCTGCAGGCCTTCGGCTCTTACAGCTTCCAGGTCAACGACCCGCAGCAGTTTGTCACCCAACTGGTTGGCGCCCAGGGCATGTACCGCACCAGCGATATTGAGAACCGGCTGCGCAACATGCTCCTGTCCAAACTGCAGGACATCCTTGGCGAGACCGGGGCCAAACACTCGGTGGCGGAGATGATCGGCCTGACCGAGGAAATCGGGGCCGGGGTACGCGCCAAGGCCCAGGATGACTTCAAGGCGATCGGTCTGACCCTCAAGTCCTACTATATTGCCAATTTGAAACCCTCCGAAAAATCGGCCGAGGAACTGCGGGCGATGGGCATGCTCGACATGCAAACCTACACCCAGCTCCAGGCTGCGGATGCGCTTCGCGATGCCGCTCAAAACCAGAGTGGGGGTGCGGGGTTGAC
>DAOQTN010000297.1:0-4230 GCA_035340555.1 Anaerolineaceae bacterium
ACAAGAAAGGCTGCGCAATGGCAATGCCAATGGTGCTCAGCAGGACCAGGGTATAGTTGCTTCCTGCCAGTCCCCGCACCACCCCAAAGACACCCATCAAGACCGCCCCAATGCTGACCGTTGGCCGAAAGCCATAAGTATCAATGGCCCACGATACCGGGATCGACAACGGGATGAAGGCCATCATGAAGGTCATCGCCAGCAGCCCAATCTGCAAATCCGAGACGCCATAAAACTCCGCAGCCATCCCGGTAATGGGCGCATAGGCAATCCACAGAATCTGGATCGTCAGATTGATGAACATGAATACCGCCAGGACAACCCAACGGTAACCATACAGGCGGAAGGATTTTTCGGTCATGGGGTTCTCCTCAATGGTTCAGCTGGTGATAAATGCCCTTCATCTGCCGGTAAATGCGGGTGAAAATGGCAAAGCGCTCATTGTAAATGGCGGTGTTGGCTGGTTGGGGTTCATAGCGGCGCTTAAATTGGACCAACCCGGGGATATCATTGAAGCCGATTTCTCCCAGTCCCACCGCGCCAATCCAGGCCGCGCCGCAGGCATTGGCATAAACCGGCCCGGCCACCTGTTTGATTTCCACATTCAGCGCGTCGGCAAAAATCTGGCACCAGATGTCGGACTGCGCTCCGCCGCCCACGATGTGGATGCTGCGTGTGGGGCGTCCCATAAACCGGTCCATGGGTTCCAGCACCCAGCGGGTGTTCAAGGCAATCCCTTCCAGAAACGCGCGAATGATATCCTCGCGGGTGTTTCGCAAGGATAAATTGTACAGCCCGGCCCGCAGCGCCTTGTCCTCCACCGGCGCCCGTTCCCCCCAGATCCACGGTGTGTAGATGACGCCATTGGCACCGGCTGGCACCCGGGCGGCAATCTGGTCCAGCACCTTGAAAATATCCGGGACCTGCGCCTCTTGCAGCAGTTCGTCTTTGTTATAGATGATATTGTCCCGCAGGTAAGTCAAATTTCCCCCGGCGGTGGCCTGCAGGGCTGTCAACAGGTAGCGGCCGGGCACCGCACACGGGACCGATGCCAGTGAAGCGAAGACGTCAGTCTTTTTGAAGGGCACATGGGCGGCCAGCCAGGAGGATGTGCCAATATACAGATGCGGGACATAATCTTCAATGGCGCCTGCTCCGATGGCTGCAGCTGTATTGTCGATGGCCCCGGCAACCACCTGAACCTCCCCGCTCAGGCCCAGCTGGGCCGCCACAGCGGGTGCCAGGGGGCCCAGCACCGTGGTGCAGGGGACAATCTCGGGGAGCTTGTCTGCCGCCACGCCGCAAGAACGCACCAGCCCGGCGTCGTAATGGATATGAGCGGGGTTTCGGTTGTCCGTCACCCAGGAGGTCAGGATTGAATCAACCGTGGCGGCACACCGCCCGGTCAAGCGCAAATTTACGAAATCGAGCACATTCAAAAACTTGTCGGTCTGGGCGTAAATCTCAGGGTAGCGATCCCGGATCAGAAGCATGTGCGCGGCCGGATCTTTACCGGTGGCCGAGGGCATCCCGCCGGTAAGCCGGATCCACCTCAGTACATGCCGGGCTCCCAATCCCGAAACCCTGACAACCCCGCCAAATTGCCGCCTCAGGTTGGCCGCGCCGCGCATATCCATCCATAGGACACAATTCATCAAGGCTTTGCCCGCGCGGTCCACCGGGATGGTGCCCTCGCCTTGCGTGGAGCAGCAGACGGCCTTGATCCGGCTCGGCGCCGCCAGGTTGCGCCCAATCAAGCGTTGGGCAGCTGTGATGAACGCTGCCCACCATTCGTCAGGCGATTGTTCCGCCCCGCCATCCGGGGTCAGATAAAGCTGAATGGGTTCAGCGTCCCAGCCGATCACCCGGCCGTGGATCGTAATGAGCGCCACTTTCATGCCGGAAGTGCCCAGATCGACGGATAGAATAATGGGGGTGTTGGGGTCGCTCAACGGGACTCTCCTGGCAGGAAACTATGCGCCTTCAATATTTGAGAATACGGCTTCAAACCGATCCAGCGCTTCGTCGATCACCTCATCCGTGTCCGCCATGCTGGTGTACATCCGGCTGCCCGCCAGGGTGATCAACCCATTGGCCATGTAGGCCGCGCCCATCTCTTCCAGCATGTGCTTGCGTTTCTTCAATTCCTTGCTCAACCGGATCAGGTTGCGCAGGTCCAGCAGCATCACGCCGGAAGTTTCCAGGTGGCAGATCGACCCCTGGTTGAAGGCCACAAACGGCAGGTGGTATTTTTCAATCAACTGCTGCAACCCCACGGTCAACCGGTCGCCGGCGCGTCCGGCAATGACCGGCGCATTGGTGCGTTCCATTTCAAGCAGTGCATGATACCCGGCCACACACGAAATGGGATTTGCCGACAGCGTGCCGCCAACATACGCGTTCTGCCCGGTTCCGCCGATGCCCGCCGCAAACCGCATGATCACCTCCGCACGCCCCCCTACGCCCCCTGCCATTGGGTAGCCACCCGTCAGGCATTTGCCGAAGACCGTCAGGTCCGGTTTGACGCCGAAGTACCCTTGGGCGCCACCCAACCCCAGCCGGAAACCCGTGACCACCTCATCGAAAATGAGCAGGGCTCCAAATTCATCACACAGCTCACGCACCTGTTGATTGAAATCATAGGGCACCGGGCGGGTGCCGCTTTCGGGTCCAACCGGTTCAACAATCACGGCGGCTGTGCCGCCCAGCACCCGGTTGAGGATCAACTGCCGCTTCAATGCGCCCAGTGCATTGGGGAAAAATTCCTGTGTGTTGGCGGTTGCCCCGCCAGGAATGCCCATGGCCTCCAGTCGCCCGGTGCCCGGGATGTGCAGGCCGTAGACCATGGAATCGCTCCAGCCATGGTAGGCTCCCCCAACCTTGATGACTTTTTTCTTCTTCGTAAAAGCCCGGGCAGCCCGGATCGCCGCCATCACCCCTTCGGTGCCTGAGCCGAGCATCCGGAACATTTCAATATTGGGCATGAAGCGGTTGATGAGCTGGGCCAGTTTCAGTTCATATTCATGAAATAATCCCGTCACCGGACCGCAGGATTGCAGCATCTCAATGACTTTGGCCCGCACCGGTTCGTAATTGCTGCCTAAAATTGTCGGCCCACCGGCTTGCAGAAAATCGATGTAGCGATTGCCATCCACATCCCATAAATGGGCACCATCCACCTTTTCAATGGCAATCGGGAAGGGGTAGTTGAACGCCAGATTGTGCTGCACCCCGCCGGGGATTAATTTCTTGGCCTCATCCGTCAAAGCCTTCGAGCGAGTGCACCGGGTCTGGAAATATCCCAGATATTCTTCCATTTTATCCCGCCGCACCGGGCGGATGGGCTGGGCCACCAGCGCATTCAACCGGCGGTAGACATCGGCAACATCCGGATATTTAGAGATGGCATGGGTTTGATTTTCTGTCATTTTATCCTCCAGTCTGGGGCTTTGTTGGGGGCTCACTCGCCGCCGGTTTGGGTATTGCCGCTGGCCACCCGCTTTTGATCTTTGCGCAGCTTGGCAAAGGCCAGTTCACGCACCGGCAGTGGGATTTTGCTCACTTTTTTCTCCGATAGTACCGCCAGCAGGTAAGCCAGCGCACACTTTTCCAGCACTTCCACATTGTGCATGGCGCGCTCCAGGTCATGCCCGAACAGCAGCGCTCCATGATTGGCCATGATGTAGGCGTTATTGTGATTGCTCACATGCCGCGCCACCGTATTTTTCAACAGTCCCGTTCCCGACGGCGCGTAGGGGATCACCTCCACCGCCCGGCCCAAAAAACGCACCTGTTCATCAAACAACGCCGGTATGGGCAGATTGAGGATGGCCAGCGTGCTGGGGTAGACCTGATGCGTGTGAATGATGGCATTCACATCGCCGCGTGCCTGGTAGATGGCCCCGTGCATCCCGCTTTCAACCGAGGGCTTGCGTTCTCCCGCCAGGCTCTGCAGGTCAAAATCCAGGACACAGATATCCTCGGGGACCATTTTCAGGTAATCATAGTTGGAAGGGGTGATGGCAAAGGCATTGTGCCCGGCAATTCTCACCGATAAATTGCCCCCGGTGGCGCTCAAGAAACCTTTGCGGGTCAGTTGTTGCGCCGCGTCCACCACCTGAATTTTGGCCTCTTCATAAATGGACATGGGAAAAACCTCGCTGTGAAATCTTTACAATGTCAAGATTGTAGTATAAAATCTGGACAGCGTCAAGATTTTACCCGAGGTAT
>DAOQTN010000298.1:0-4210 GCA_035340555.1 Anaerolineaceae bacterium
ATCCACCATCCAATGGCGCGTTCACAGTGGTTGTTGGTGCCGTCTAAGATTTCATTTCCATGATGATCCTTCCAGGTCCGATAGAAAGTCAGGCGCGGCCAGAACTTCCAGCGATCCATAAACAGATTACGCATCCGGTAGGCAAGATCATGTTTTTTGCCTTTGCCGGGTTTGCGGGCATTGGCGTAGCGGAGATAGATTCCTTCCAGGCGCGCTTGATCCTCTGGTCGTTGGGAGTGGATCATCTCCTGGAGTGCGTCCAAATCGGCCAGGGCCTGTTGTGCGGTTATGCCAATTCGATCCAGCGATTGCTCCTGTCCCGAACTAATCATGGCCGAGAGTTCGGCGATGAGGGCGTCCGTGTTTCGCCCGACATGGCTCTTACACACCTGGTGTAAACGTCCGGTTTCATCACACACCTTCTTCAAGGCATCGGCATCATCCGTCACCATAATGTCGGCTCCCACCGCTTCCATGATCGGTTTGAGCCAGGCTTTCAAGTGTTCGACATCTTCTCCTGATAATTGATCAATACTCAACACCATCCCGGTGATTGCATTGACCACAATGCCGATCGTTACCCATTTCCCATTGCAGCGCACACTGGTCACATCCGCCCCAATCGCCATCGCCTGCTGCCCACTCAGCAGCTTTTCCTGCCTCAACCCCGGCACCCTCGCAACGGCCGCCTGCACCACCCGATACACACTCGTTTTCCCGATCCCCAGCCCAAGGCTGCTCAAGACGATTTCCACCGCTCCATAGCTCAATCCCAATAGGGACATCATCGCCGCCATCCCATTCACCCGATTCGAGATTTGCTTTTGGTTCACTCCCTTCGGATAGACCCGGAATACGTACCCGCATTCCACGCATTCATACCGCCAGGCTCTGACCTCATGATGCTGCGCATCCACGATTTTCTTGCTCACTTCTTGTCGCGGGATAAATTGCACTCCCCGGCACCCTTCCCGCGGACATTCCTTCGGTAATTAAAATTCATTTGGTTCAACTTTTGGTAAAATTAGCTTCAGGCGCATGTCAGTGTGCCTCTTTTCGTTGGATATGGGGTAGCTTCACTACCCCATATCCATTATATCGGCCTTTTTACCAGCTTTGGAACGATCACTCATCACATCAATCCCCCTTTTGTTGATTTGTTCGCACCAACCAGCAAGGTCCCCTTTCCGCAAAGTACAGTCGCCCCCTTTGAAGGGCCACACAGGGGCAGTACATATCAGCTCTCCTGGACAGCTTGCTGAATTGGAAAACGTCTGGAAGCAGGACCTGGACCTGTCCGTGATTTGATTAATATCCGTGCTGTTGGAAAGCCATGATTATCAACGACCACCGGCTAAAGCAAGTGGTTTCCGCCGCGAAGAATTATGAAAGCCATGATTATTCAGATACCTGGGTCGGGTGGCGCAGGTGCTCAAGTAATCCAACCAGAATCTCCTTGCGATCCCGGAGCATATCCTTGTAATCGATGCGGTCGGTATCCACAATTTCCATCCGCAAATCTGATAAACAGGCTTCCAGTAGTTCCAAAAGCAGTTGGTGTTGTTCGGATGAGAGTTCGAGGCGCATCATGGCACACGTTCCTTTCTGCCGGCAGGGCCTCAAATTGGCACAAAATTGGCCTCACTTATACGATAGCATAAACTGGGGCGCGATACAATCCGGGAACAACCGCAAAATGCTCAGGAAAGAAACAGGGAGCAATCATGAGATCATTGGCGGACCCTGAGGTGACAGCCAGGTGGCCAGGGTGGTTGGGGACACCCAAGGGAAACACCAGCTAATCCCTGGCATCCTCGAAAAAAGAAATGATCCGCGCTTCATATTCCTCTGGAAATAATTGGGCATAACCGCCGTGACCCGCACCGGGAACAATCCACATCCGGGCATTCGGACCCGCGGCCGCCAGCTGGTCAGCGGCTCGATTGTTATCCGCCTCATACTGGCCAAAAATCAACAGGACCGGGCGCGGAGACAGGTGCGCCAAATCATCCACGGGGGAAATCCGGTGGGGGGACTGCCCCAAAGCCACCCCGAACAATAGTGAGACCCACTGCTGCACCTGCCAGGCCGGGGATAATACCGGACTGTTGGCGTTGGTGATTTCGTAATGCAAATTGGCATAATGTCCTTCAGCCACAACCGCCCCGATCTCCGGCATTTGGGCCGCGCCCAGGATGACCGCCGCTCCACCCGCCGAAAAACCCAGCACACCAATCCATTCCACCCCGGGCTGCGATTGGGTAAATTTCAACATGGCAGTCAAATCACCCGCTTCCCGATATCCCAGGGTGGCTCTGCCACCCTGGCAGTTGCGATACTCAATCGTCAGCACCCCATAACCGTGGCGGGCCAGCATTCCCGCATCGCCGAGCATTGCATCGCGTGATCCGCCGTTGCCCCCCAGGATCAAAATGACGGCCCCGTTTTCTGGCGGCAGCCACCAGCCGCGCAGCGCATACCCATCCGCGGTGGCAATAGTGACCGATTGGTATCCCGTCAATTCAACCGGGGTGGCCGGACAAGGGGGATGCATGAGCGTATGGACGTAGATGGCGCTCAGTCCCCCCAGGGACAACACCCAGGCGGACAATCCAATCAACAAAATTCGGGTCGCCAACCAGCGAAAACGAATTCGCACAGGCAGTCGGAGCTGAAGCCTACTTTTCTGCCCAGGCATCCAAGGCCCGCAGTAAATTTTCCACATCAGCCAGCTGTAGCTCGCCCATGGTGGCAATCCGAAAAGTGGTCTCACGCAGGCGACCATAACCGCCAGCTATGCGCATGCCGCGCTGCAGCAGGAACTTGTTCAGATCGGAAATGACCCAGTTATCTGCATTGCGCAAGGCGGTGACGGTCTTGGATGTGCAGGCTTCCGGTGCCAGGGTGGGCAGGTTGTGTGCTGCCGCCCACTCCCGTACCCGGGCGGATAAGGCCGCGTGGCGTTCATAACGCACCTCAATCCCCTCCGCCATGATTCGGTCCAATTGGGCATCCAGGGCATACAACAATGGCATCGCCGGTGTGCTGGGTAGGGAATCCTTCAAACGATGGCGCTCCATGCGCACCAGATCAAAATACCAGCCGCGATCAGGAACCATTTCCGCCCGCTCAAGGGCCCGGTTGGAAGCCGCGGCCAGGGAAAGCCCCGGCGGCAGGGCCAGACAATGTTGGGAAGCCGCAAAAAGAAAATCGATCCCCCAAGCATCCATTTCCAATTTCACACCGCCAAAAGAGGAGACGGCGTCCACCAGAATCAGGATATCGGGATTGACGGCTCGAACAGCTGCCGTCAGATCCGGCAGGGAATTTTCCACGCCGGTGGAGGTTTCGTTGTGAACCAAGGCCACGGCATCATAAGGGCGGTGAGACAGGGCCGCCATCAGGTGATCAACCAAAACCGGCTGCCCCCATTCCACATCCAGCCGGTCAACAGATTTGCCATTGGCAACAGCAATCTCATACCAACGTTCCGAGGAGGCCCCATTGACGCAAACCAGGATACCGGCTGAAACAAAATTACGAACTGCAGCCTCCTGCATCCCGGTACCGGAAAAAGAGCCCTGGAAAACACGTTCACCACCGCCGAACAAGGGTTGAGCCTTTTCAGCGGTGGTGCGGAAGAAATTCTCAAACTCACTGCTACGGAAGGGCAGGATGGGGCGGGCCTGGGCAGCAAGCACCTCAGGAGCCACATCCACAGATCCTGGCACGAATGAGGGAGACACGAGTTGGGGAAATTACCGCAGGAAGAATGACAAGACGATCAAAATAACGAAGAAGGATCCTGCCAGCAAGCCGATCCGGCGCAGGTCTTTAATCACATAATCGTAATTGGGATTGAATTCAGTCGTGCGGGTTGCCGTGGTTACCGGGGTAACGGGCTTGGCGGCGGAAGTCTGGCTGCTGCCATTGAAATTACGTTTTTGCTGCTTGCTCATCAAATACTCCTTAAAAATATTATTTCTGTTCCAACAAACTTGCGGTCACAACGATCCGCATATTGTCTTTCATGTAGGGATAACAGGAAATCAGGGTGACAATCGGCTCGCGGGTCTGGGCCATGACGTCCACCCGGCTGGGTTCGACGATCTGGGTTTGCTCCACCACATAGACATAGGCTCGCAAACTGGTGTAGACGATGATCTGATCTCCAGGCTCCAGTTTATCCAAATGGCGAAAGATTTCGCCA
>DAOQTN010000299.1:0-4198 GCA_035340555.1 Anaerolineaceae bacterium
TCGGCGTAATGGGCGTAACGCAGCCCCACTTCGGCTTGCCTGCCAGGTTGGGCCAGCCGGTTGGCAATATCTGCCAGCGCATTCAGATCTTCAAGTTGGGCCGCCCTGTCCCCCAATAAATTAATAACTTTTTCCCTTGCCATGATCAGATCATAACAATGTTCCAGATCGCCGGTCGGGGTCAGGGCCAGGGCGTGATCCAGACAGTGCCGGGCTTCAGCATTGGCATAACGGAGGGTGGCATTTACTGCTCCCCGTTGGTACCATTCCTGGGCGCTCAGCAGTTCCCCGGCCTGCTCAAAATGTCCGGCAATTAAAACCGAAAACTCATCCTCGCGCCCGGATGCTTTGGCCGTCCGGGCCAGCCAGCGGGCGGCTTCGGCGTGATAATGGCGCCGATCCCGTTTGAGGACGCTTTCATAAGCCACATCGCGCAGCAGCACATGCACAAAGATGTATTCCGCGGTGCCCTCAAAAGCGGGTTTGTCGCGCCGGTAGATCAACCGGCGGTCGCGCAAGCCGTTCAATGCTGTTTGCAAGGCCTTTTCAAGGGTTGTTTCGGTTGGATGGGGGGTGTTCTCTTTGCCCATCTCTTTGCTGAGATGAGCAACCGCCCGGTCCCAAAAAATCCGTCCCAGGATGGATGCCCGTTGCAGGGTCGATTTTTCATCGGGAACCAGACTGTCAAGACGAGCCTGCAGCACTCCGGTCAGGGTGGCCGGGATGTGCAAGGTCTCCAACCGGGAGGCATCAATCCGCCACTGGTCGGCGTGAGTCTGGATGACCTGTTCCTCAATGAGCATTTTGATCAGTTCTTCAGTGTAAAAGGGATTGCCTTCCGCCCGCTGGACGATCAGGCTGCACAAGGCCTCCGGAACCAGCCTGGCTTTTTGCAGAATTTCGTGAACCAGAGCCCGGCTTTCGGTTTCGTTCAGGGGACGCAGCTCCAGCAGCGTGCTGCAGCAGGCGGGCCAATCTGGCCGGCGCTCCAGCAGGCCGGGACGGGCGACGCAGATGGTCAACAGGGGAACGTGGGCGCAAGCCCGTTGAATGAACTGGATGGCGTCCAGTGACTGATCATCCGCCCACTGCAGGTCTTCCAGCAACAGCACCAGGGGCACTTCTGCGGCACCGGCTGTCAACATTTCTCCCAAGTGGATTAATCCCCGGTCGCGCAGTTGGCGGGGCCCAATGATGGCCACCAACCCATGATGATCCGGCAGGTCGTATCCCGCCCAAGTGCCGAGAATGAGGGCTCGATCCTCGAGGGGCACCTCGCTGGCGGGCACGGTTGACAATCCCTGCGCCAGTTTGGCCGTGATCGTTTCGACCGAATCGTTCTCGCGAATATCCAGGTGCGTGGCAATCAACTGGCGGATGAGCAGGCCGGGAACACTGCTGGTTTGCTGGGTTGCCCTGATTTTGAAGGCGGCGCTCAGGTGGGGCTGCAGTTCCAGCCAGCTGCTGAATTCGTAGAGCAGTCGGCTTTTGCCAACCCCGGCTTCGCCAATGATCGTCACCATCCGCGGACGGCGCTCCTGGAGGCCCTCCATGAAGTCGGCTTGGAGTTGGTTAAGTTCCCCGGTGCGGCCCACCATGCGGGTATCCAGATCCTCAAACCCCCGCGTCGCCACTTTGAAGGCATGTGGGCGGGCCATTTCAACCAGGTAGACCGCCACTGGTTCGGTTTTACCCTTGAGTGACAATGGTTCCAATGGCCGCACCCGGAACAGGCCGCGCACATGCCGGAAGGTGTCATGGGAGATGATGATGCCATTTAATGGGGCGGCATTTTGCAGTCGGCTGGCGGTGTTCACGGCATCGCCAATGGCCGTAAATTCTCCGGTTGTGCCCACCGCACCCAACAAGGCGGCCCCGGTGTTGATGCCAATTCGCATGGCGATCGTTTGTTGGTCGGGCAATCCTCTTAATCCGGGAATTTCATTGCCGAGGTTGAGCTGGGCCAGTTCGGCCTGCATTTCCAGTGCGGCCCGGATAGCTTGTTCGGCATCATTCTCCTGAGCAGTATCCACCCCCCAGACCGCCATGATGGCATCGCCAATGTGCTTGTCAATTCGTCCACCGTGCCGGGTGATGATGCGATCCAGCCGGGACCAAAGGGCATTCATCAGGTCGGTAATATCCTCGGCATCCATCTGCTCGGCCAAGGTGGTGAAACCGGACAGGTCGGCAAAGAGAACCGTCACCAGTTTTCGCTGCTGGACTTCGTGCTCCGACTCGCCCTGGCCGGCTTTTAATGCCGCCAATTTCTGGGCCATCGACTCCAGGGCCAGTTGAACCACACTATCGCCCAAGACAGGACGCTGGGCTTCCAGGGCGGCAATGGCTTCTTCGAGCTGGCGGATTTCATCCATGGGCAGGCACCAAAATCAGTATATCATAGCTGGCGTTCTGCAGCTTTAAAAAAATCCCCATCTAATGATGCGTTTTGAGTGCTGATGGGGTTTTATGCCAGGCTCGATTTTGGCCGCTGCTGGAGTGGAGGGGGCTCTAAAGCCGGAGGAGGCGGTTGCGCCGCCTCCTCCGGATGGGGTTTATTCCTCTTCGTCTTCGTCCTCATATTCGTCATCATCGTCGTGAACGTGGCCATGTTCCAGTTCTTCTTCAGTGGCCACGCGCAGGTCGACAACGGTGATGTCGAAGTGCAGGGTTTTGCCAGCCAGAGGATGGTTGAAATCCAGCTGAATGGCATCTTCAGTCACAGCCACAATGGTGGCGCTCATGACTTCATCATCCTCGTCGCGCACGTCCAGTTCCAGCCCAACTTCCAGCGGAATGTCATCCGGGAATTCACTGCGGGGCACACTCAGCATGGATTCGGGATCGTGGGGGCCATAACCTTCTGCGGGCGCAACGGTCACTTTCTTGCTCTGACCGACCTTCATGCCGTACAGTGCTTTTTCAAGCCCGGGAATGATTTCTCCGGAACCCTGCAAAAAAGCAATGGGGTCATTTTCGTCAGCGCTGTCAATTTCCTCGCCGTCAACGGTGAGGGTGTATTTCATCATGACAACTACGTCATCGGCAACTTCAGCCGGTTTATTGGGGGTGTTCAAGCAATATCTCCTGCCTCGCGGCTCTAACAATTTGGGTGGGTTGATTTAACGAGCGGATTATACCAAAAAGGCCGGTTTTTGGGGAAAACCGGCCCAATCGAGTAACGGGGCGGGCTTATTTTACTTTAAACCGGTAGTCAAATGTGCAAATCACCCGGTCGCTGCGCATTAACCGCCAGGTGGCACCGTAGGTGCCCACGGTGGTGGGGGCTTTGACATCAATGATGATGTCAATGGTTCCGTTTGGCAGAACATCCACGGCCAGATCATAAACATCATTGCCGGTATGCAGCTTGTCGCCGCTGAACCAGCGGTAGTCCACATCACCGGAGTCCCAGGTCTGGCTGCCCGAGTTCTTGATCGTCCAGCGGACATCAAAATCGTTGCCGGCACCAATCACGGTATCGATGGCCGGGGAGATCGCAATCAGGGTGCAATTGTAACCCTCGGAGGTCGGTTGCGCAGTGTTGGTGGGTGACTGCACTGGTGTATGGGTGCGGGTCGGGGCTCGGGTGATGAGCGGGGTGGCCGTTACGGCCGGGGGGGTGTTGGAGGGGATGATGGTTGATGAGGGCCGCAGCGTGGGGGTCGCCGAGGGTTCGGGGGTGTCTGTTGGCAGTGCCAGGGCGGTATTGGTCAGATTGGCGGCAATGGTTTGAAGGGAGATCGTGGCCGCCGCATTAACCGTGGCTTGCAGGTCTTCAGCAGAGACGGTGGGAGGCAGGGGCCCGGCAGGAGTGCCGGTCAAACCGCAGGCCATCGTGGTGAACAGCAGAACAACTGCAAAAAAAGCTTTGATGAGTTTAAGTCGGGACATAATTTATTTCCTCACTTGAAAAATGGGGCTCTCAAAAAAAGACGCTTGGGATGGCGATTTTGTTCCTTTGAATTATATCATTATTGACCATCGGCACTGCAAAACCGGCTTCCCCGGGGCGTCCTTTAAGAAGCGGGCGCCCCTGCGGGGGGCCATTCTGTGGAAGGCGGCAGCCCTGCGGGGGGCCATTCCGTGGGAGGTGGTGGCCTGCCGGGGCTGTCCTGCCGGCGCGCAGTCTTTTAGGGCTGCCAGTGGCGGGGTGGGCAGTGGCGGGGGGCAGTGGCGGGGTGGGCAGGGCCCTATG
>DAOQTN010000300.1:0-4185 GCA_035340555.1 Anaerolineaceae bacterium
TATCCGGCCGGCGGAGATGTCTATTTTCGCGTGACCCGGGATATGGATTATGGCCGGCTCTCAGGTCGCCGGATTGAGGAAATGCAGGCTGGGGCGCGTATTGAAGTGGGTGAGTTCAAGGAACATCCGATGGATTTCGCCCTTTGGAAGGGGGCCAAACCGGGTGAACCTGCCTGGGATAGTCCCTGGGGCCCCGGACGACCAGGCTGGCATATTGAATGCTCAGCCATGAATCTGCACCATCTTGGTGAGCAGATCGACATTCATGGCGGTGGCAACGACCTGATCTTTCCGCACCATGAAAATGAGATCGCTCAGACCGAAAGCCTGACGGGTAAACCCTTTGCCCGCTACTGGATCCACAATGGCATGCTGCAACTCTCAGGTGAGAAGATGTCCAAGTCGCTGGGCAACCTGATTACGATTGAGGAATTTTTGGCTCAGCATGAGGGCGATGTCTTTCGCATGGTCATCCTTAATGCCAGTTATCGTGGCCCGTTGACCTATACCGAAGATGTGGCCCAGCAGGCTGAACGCGGCCTGGAGCGATTGCGCTCTGCGCTGCGCCCTGCACTACCTGGGTCAGCTGGGGCTGATGGGGCGGCCCAGGATGCACTCTCTGCCCAGACCCGAACTGCCAAAGCTGGTTTTGTTGAGGCAATGGATGATGATTTTAACACTGCCGGTGCTCTGGCCGCTCTGTTTGAGCTGGTTCGGGTGATCAATCAGACCCGGGCAGCTGGCGCTACCGGTGCCCAGCTGCAGCCGGCTCAGGAATGCCTGGCGGAACTGATGAGTGTGCTGGGTTTGCACCCGACGTCGACCGTGTTGGCTGCGCCAGCGGCGGGTCAGGCCGATGCTTTTATTGATCTGCTGCTGGAACTGCGCAAAGAGCTGCGTCAGCAAAAATTGTGGGCCCTCTCCGATCGCGTCCGTGACCGGCTGGTTGAACTGGGTGTGACGATTGAGGATAGCAAAGAAGGTTCCTCCTGGCGCTGGAGTCGTTGATTGCAGCATGGAGGATCCCTTTCCGCCTGCAGGTTTTGACAATTGGGCCGCCACCTATGACGAAAGTGTAGCTGGCAACCAGGGCTTCCCTTTTGCCGGCTATGCTCACGTACTGGACACGGTCGTTGCGCGGGCTGGCATACAACCTGGCATGACCGTGCTGGATCTGGGTACCGGAACGGGGCTGTTGGCAGCTCGTTTTGCTGCAGCAGGCTGTGAACTCTGGTGTACCGATTTTTCGGAGCCCATGCTGGAGAAGGCTCGCGCCCGGCTGCCGCAAGCCCATTTTGCCTGCCATGATCTGCGCCAACCCTGGCTGCCGGCGTGGTCGCAGCGTTTTGACCGGATTGTCTCAGGTTATGTTTTCCACCATTTTGAAGATGAGAAGAAGCTGACCTTGATCGCCGAGCTTGTCCGGCAGCGGCTGGTGCCGGGCGGCCGCCTGGTGATTGCAGATCTCAGTGTATCAGAACCCGCCGACTGGCAGGTGGCTGAACAACAGGCCGGTGATGATTGGGAAGCTGAATTGTACTGGACGGCCAGCGTGATGATCCCGGCAATTCAGGCCCTGGGGCTGCAGGTGAGCTATGAGCAGGTATCCTATTGTGCCGGTGTCTATCAGATCACAAACGAATTGGACGGCTTTTAAATGAAAGAATGGATCACAGGACGTAACCCGGTTTATGAAGTTTTAAGGGCTAACCGGCGGCAATTTTTCCGCCTTTTACTGGCTGTTGGTTTGGAGGAAAAAGCCCGCCTGCAGGAGATCATCCGTCTGGCGGGCGAGCGTCGGCTTAAGGTGGAGCGCGTTCCCCGTCAGCAATTGGATGCCCTGGCAAACGGGCCTGAGAGTCATCAGGGCGTGGCACTGCAGGCCAGCGGGTATGTCTACAGCGATGTGCCCGAAATTATCGCCACTGCTGAGAAATCTGGCGAGCCGCTGTTTGTCCTGGCCTTGGATGCGCTGCAAAACCCGCAAAATGTGGGCACCCTGTTGCGCACTGCTGGTGCAGTGGGCGTCCATGGTGTCATCATTCCCCTGGCACATACAGCAACGATCACCCCGGCGGCAATTCATGCCTCTGCCGGGCTGGCTGAACATCTACGCGTTGCCCAGGTTAATCTGGCGCAGGCGCTGACCACCTTCAAACAGGCGGGCGCCTGGGTCATTGGCCTGGAAGGCGGCTCTGATGCACAGGCTGTAGAACAAGTCCGGCTGGATGGGCCCCTGGTGCTGGTGGTCGGTAGCGAAGGGGACGGCATGCGGCTGCTGGTTTCGCGCTCCTGTGATGTGCGGGTGCGTCTGCCCATGTCGTCAGGTGTGGAATCGCTTAATGCTGCTGTAGCTGGATCGGTGGCCCTTTACCTGGCGCTGCTGGCCCGACGGAAGAGTTGAACCAACTGCAATCAAAAAGCGGCAGGCCCAAAACCTACCGCTTTTGGTTTAACGATGAATGACGAATGCCCACAACCACCATAGGCCGATCATCACCATGCCTATGGTGAACCGGATCACCCCGGCCCAACCGCAGCCCATGGCCATCTCGCGGGTGGATTCCCATGCTTTACGCCAGTCCTTCTGCCGGATCCACTCCACCACAAAAATCGCCGCCAATGCCACCGCCAGGCCACCAAAAGGTGTCCAGAAGATGCCGGCAATCACTCCAGCCAAAAGGGCAATGATGATGGCCAGCCAACTGGCGCCTTGCTGGCGTGCACCGGCCCCCATCATGACATTGTCGACCAGGTTTCCACCGATCATCAACAGTGTAATGAACCCAAAGATGATCCCACTGCCCCAATTGAAGCCGGTCACCAGTCCGTAGATCAACGCGGCAACCCAGATGATCGTCAGGCCAGGCACAACCATTGTTAACAGGCTGAACAATCCCAGCAGCATGACTGCCAGTACAATGATTTGTAATGCAATCTGGCCCAGATTTTCCACGGCTTCAGTTTACCATAAAAATGCCGGCTATTCGTCTTTTTCGATTCGTTCGATGCCGCCCATCCAAGGGCGCAGAACTGCGGGAACCAGAATCGACCCGTCAGCCTGCTGATAATGCTCCATCACAGCAATCAGTGTCCGCGGCAGGCCCAAGCCTGAGCCGTTGAGTGTGTGCACCAGCCGGGTCTTGCCGCCATCTGCGGGGCGATATTTCACATTGGCGCGGCGGGCCTGAAAATCACCCACATTAGAAACCGATGAGACTTCCAGCCATTCACCGCATCCGGGTGACCAGACTTCCAGATCATAGGTCACGCGGGCATTAAAGCCCAGATCACCGCTGCACAATCGTAAAATGCGATAAGTCAATCCCAGGCCGGCACAGGTTGCCTCGGCATCGGCCAGCATCTTTTCCAACTCCCGGTCCGATTCTTCCGGACGGCAGAAAATGTACATCTCGACTTTGTCAAACTGATGCCCGCGTTTGATGCCGCGGACATCCCGCCCGGCGCTCATCTTTTCCCGCCGGAAGCAGGGGGTGTAAGCGGTGTAGCGCAGTGGCAGGGCCCCTTCGTCCAGGATTTCCTCCATGTGCAGCCCGGTCAATGGCACTTCGGCGGTCGGCACCATCCACAGGTCTTCCTCAATATCGTGATACAAGTTGTCCACAAACTTGGGCAACTGTCCCGAGGCAAATAACGTGCCGGCACGCACCATAAAGGGGGTGTATTTTTCAGTGTATCCCTGGCGGATGTGCAGGTCCAGCATCCAGGCGATCAGTGCCCGTTGCAGCCGGGCTCCGGCACCGCTGAGTACATAAAATCGCGAGCCGGTGATCTTGACACCCCGTTCGAGATCCAGAATGCCAAGTTGGGGTGCCAGATCCCAATGGGGGATGGGGGTGAAATCATACTGTGGAATCTCGCCGACCTGGCGCAGCACCACGTTGTCTGCGTCGCTCAGGCCATAAGGCGTTTCCGGATCCGGAAGATTGGGGATGGAAGCTACCAGCGCCTGCAGTTCCTCATCCACCTGCTTCACCTGGACGTCCAGCGCGTCAATTTGATCGCCAACCTGGCGCATGGCCTCAATTTTTGTCTGGCGCTCAGCCGCGTCTTTGGATTTGCCGATTTCTTTTGAGACAGCATTGCGCTGAGCCTTCAGTAATTCCACCTCGGTAATCAGGGCGCGCCGGCGCGCGTCCATCTGCTGCAGATCATCCACCACGC
>DAOQTN010000301.1:0-1286 GCA_035340555.1 Anaerolineaceae bacterium
CGGTGGTGAAAATTACCGGGTCTTACGATCAGGCCAAACAAGTAGCCAATACTTTTGCCAAGCAGCGTGGGCTGTATCAGGATACCGGAGCGCGCAGCATTCCCAATATTGAGGCAATGAAAACTATTGCTTATGAAATTGTGGAACAACTAACCACTCTGTTTGGCCCCCCAACGGGCAGCGGTGATCAGGGAATGCCCATCTGGACTGCGCCCGACTGGTATATTCAGGCGGTCAGCGGTGGCATGGGGCCGCTGGGGGTGATTAAGGGCTTCAATGAGTTATTCCAAATGGGATTGATTGACCGGGTACCCAAAATTGCGGCTATCCAAGCCGATGGGTGTGCGCCCATGGTGCACGCCTGGAGATTGGGGCAGGAAACAGCCACACCCGTTCAGTCACCAAATACTCAGATTATCACCCTGGCCACGGGTGATCCTGGCAGAACCTATACCTTGCTCCGACAGCGCATGCTGGCAGCATCTGGAGGAACCTTTGAAAGTGTGAGCGATGAGGATGCTTACCGAGCGATGCACCTGATTGCCAAAATGGAAGGGCTTTCGGTTGAACCTGCGGCTGGCGTGGCCTTTGCGGGTTTGATTAAATTAATCCGCAATGGACAAATCAAACCCAGCGATCGGATTGTAGTAAATTGTACAGGGCACACGATGACGATCGAGAAGAATATTCTCGGCGAGGGTTGGTCTCGCAATGTGGTTCTTTCTACGCAGGCAATGGAAGACAGCCCGGAAGATGGTCTGCTGGCAGCGTTGAGCCGGGTGGCAATTGACCGGTTCCCACGAATTGCCATTGTGGATGATAACCCGGATGTGCGGCGGTTGATCCGCCGGATTCTACAATCTCAGGGGAATTATGAGCTGTTTGAAGCCACCAACGGACGTGAAGCAATTGAGCTGGCAAAACGAGAGCAGCCCAATCTCATTATTCTGGATCTGATGATGCCAGAAGTGGATGGATTTGGTGTGTTGCAAGCGCTGGAAGCCGATCCAGATACCGCTGAGATTCCGGTGATTGTTGTGACTGCAAAGGAGTTGACCCCTGCCGAGAAGGCGCGCCTCAAAGGACATATCCAAACATTAATGCAAAAGGGGGATTTTATGAGTGATGACCTGCAAGATGAGGTCAGGGCATTGCTTGGGTAAATCAAGCTAAATTGCCATGAACAGCAAACAGCGCAAAACAGGAATATCAGCCGCACTTGCTTCGGCTCTATTTCTGGGCGCGGTGCCGATCTTTGGCAAGCAGGCGATTCTATTTGGTTTTGC
>DAOQTN010000301.1:1386-4159 GCA_035340555.1 Anaerolineaceae bacterium
GGGATGATGCTGGGATCAGCCATCCTTTATGCGCTGCACCTGATCATCAATCAACGTGTGCTGTATGAAGTACCAGCCCCAACGGTGACACTTTATACGCTCTACGCCATGGCCGCAACAGTTGTGATTGCCTACCTGTTATTTAACCGAACACTGCCCCCCCCTTCCACGCCCTGGTGGCCGATTGTGGGCATGGGTATATTAACGTTTGCGGCTCGCCTGACATTGTTTACTGGGGTTAAGCACGTTGGCGGATTACAGACCGCCATGCTGGGCTTTTTAGAGCTGGTGATCACCGTGAGTCTTGCTCATATATGGCTACACGAAACTCTGACACCCAGTCAATGGATTGGGACGGGGCTGCTGGCTGCCAGTCTAATTCTGGTTGGGTTTGATAAGTTCACACCCGAAAAGCGGCGCACAACCGGGCTGCTGGCCTGGCTCAATCCGCCGGGGATTCCGACGTTCAAGCTGCCCTGGCAATAGCACAATGTGGTTAACCACCTGAGCTATTGTTAAGCGGGCACATCAAACCGAAAATTTTTGAGCTGTTCTTTGGCTGCTGTATAGCCAACTTCAATAATTTGCAGATATTGATCAAATTCGAGCAGGCCAAATTTTTCAACCGGGACACGGATGATCAGGTCGGCGCAATGCCCTGTTTCGTTTAAACGATAACGGTTGTTGCTATATACAATCCCATCTACAATGTTGAGAAGGTTGGGAGATTTTATCTTGCCGCCAAATGGGTTTAATTTTGAGAATAAAGCCTGCCAACCCGAAAGGCTGGGGCCAAAGTTATATTGTCCTTTAACGGGGCTGCTGGTCAGCAAATCAATGCCAATCACCGTTCCGGTGGGGCAAAATTCACGCATACGATCTACCGGCATGTTATTGGCCGCGCCGCCATCGATTAATACACAACCATTTTGATCCAGGATGGGGGCAAAAACCCCTGGAAAAGCCATGCTGGAGCGCATTGCGCGCCAGATTGGGCCGCGGGTATGCGATTGTTCTTCGCCGCGGGTCAGATTGGCAGAGACACAAAAATATGGGCGCCAGGCGTCTTCGATCATGGCCTCGCCACACAAAGTTTGCAGCAAGGTGGTGATACGGCGGGTGGCGGTTATTGAGGTGTACGGGAAAGTGTAATCGAGCAGTTTTTTAGGATCGGAGAACTTCTCTGCCAGTTGGCGCAATACGTCTGGGGACCAATCCAGGGCGTAGCCGCCAGCAATGATGGCGCCCATGCTGGCTCCACCCACCCAGTCCACTTCAATATCTGCTTCAGCCAGGGCCTGAAGGACGCCAATGTGAGCCCAGCCACGCGCACCGCCGCCGCTCAATGTAAGCGCAATGGGGTTCCCGCTCATCCGACGGCATAAACGACGAAGATCAGCAGGGTTGTCATGGCGGATGTGGTGGTGATCTCGAACCGGCAAGTTTCCTAAACGGCGCTTTTCCAGCCAATTGGTTGTGCCAGAAGGCACTTTGCAATCCGGGCGATGCATCAATACCAACTCTACACGAGCCCGGGTGCTGGCGGATGGCAAAACCATTTCCACTGCTGAGATCTCGGGCCTGGCATCATCGTCTGCGACTAACAAGATCAGGTCGGCATCTTCAACACAGCGCTGCGCCCAGGGGGTCAGGTGGCTGTCTGCATCCAAAGCAGGTCCCACATCATAAAGAGCATACTGGTGACGCCGTTCACGCTCATCCAGCCAGGTATCTAGCAACAGACTGGTCGGGTGATCTAACGGGGTCTGAGAGGCCCCGGGTTTACCATAAAGCGAGTCGAAGCGCCTGGAATCTAAAAAAAGCGTTGTCCCCAGCATACCCATTGTCTCAGCAAGTTGGCTGGCGAATTTGCTGCCCAACCCATCGGGCTGAAGCGGCACCACAGCAATAACCTGGGCGCTGACTGGAGCCGCCACAGTCTTTGAGACCCTGAGCTCACGCTGAATAATCCGGCGCGACAATTTGAGCAAGACCTGAGAAAACTGACACAGCAGGTCCTCAAAAACCTGGCGGCTAATTACGATGATGTCGGTCAAGCGAGTGGCGTAGATTGTGGCGCTTCGGCGGCTTTCAAGGGAACCCTTTTCGGTGAGCAAGGCGAACTCGCCGACTGCCTCTCCCGCCCCCACTTCGCCCAGGTCATGCATTTGACCTTGATCTTCAGAAGCAAATCGCAAACGCCCCTGGACTATGATGTACATTTCATTTCCGGGCTCGCCCTGGCGGCACAGCACTTGTCCGCTATCCAGACGGCGCCATTCCAGATGTGATAGCAGCTCTGACATGGCGGCTTCGTCAAGCGGGCCAAATACACGGGTTAAGGCAAGCTGCGCCTGAACCTGCCGGACGCGTGGCAGCAGGGCACAAGCCAATTCATTAACCATGCCTGGGTGAACGGCACCCAGTTTATCAAAAGCCTGTCGAGATAAGTGCAAGAGAAGCGCATTCCCTTCAGCTATAACAGTAAATTCGTGCGGTTGACCGGTAAGCAAAGACATCTCTCCGGTGCAATCGCCCGGGTTGAGCACACCCATGGGCACATCTGGGCTGTCGGGCTGAGGCAGGTAAATTCTCAAACGGCCAGATTTGACAACAAAAAGCGAATCGCCTGGATCGGCCTGCCGAAACAGCGTCTGACCTGCAGGCAGTGGATACTCCTGCATTTCGTTTGCTATGGCTGCGGCGGCTAAAGGATCAAGCTGGCAAAAAATTGGAAGTTGTTTGATGAAATCAAGATTGTCCATTTTAGTCT
>DAOQTN010000302.1:0-4147 GCA_035340555.1 Anaerolineaceae bacterium
GATGGTTCTCACTACCAGCAATATGACTGCTGCAAGCAGGTGAAGGCCAACCACTACCCAGAACGCGGGCGCAGCGCTTTCTGATGTGATGTTCGGGACGCGGCCGGCGCGAACCGGTGGAATCACACCGATGGCCACGCTGAGGGCCACACCGCTCACAAGGAGCGCAGATACCCCCAGAATGAGTTGCCGCGGGTTGGAAACAGCGGACATGGTCACACCTCCTGACGATGTAATTGGTGCCCGTCACCGGCGCCTGACGGGGCGGCGGTGACGTTTGAGAACGCAATCCTGCTGGAGCCGGGAAAATGGTCCGTAATGCCGCGCCCGGGAGACCCCAACCCAAGGCTGGCGGTGTGAGGCGCTGTTGGGCGCTTAATCGTCCCGCGGAATAAACAGCGCTTCATAAGGAGGCCGGGCTTTTGCAACATCATCGGTAACATTTTTAAATCGGGCCTGCAAGCTGGCCTTGATCTCCGGGTCATTGGTTTCAATATAGAAGCCGCTGCCATCCCAGGCCCGCAGATAGAACCAGTGGGCAGCTGAGCCTTTGTCAAAAGCTTTCAAACAACCATCAATGGTTTGGACGATACCTGCCGTGATGCGAAGCAGCTCATTGCCTGCGACCGGCTGTTGGGTGTCGTTGATTAACCACAATTCTTTGGCGTTTGCTCTAAAGCAGTCCACGCCGCTGATCTGCCACACCGCGTGTTGGGCCCGCTCCCCCAATGCCAGGATGATGCTGTGTAAATCCAGGTCCTGGTTTGCATACCAGACGACTGCCGCGGCGCAGGTCCGGCAAAACCCCCGCTGCCCTTCGCCAAACATGGTATCCACCGCCACTGTTTCAACTTCACTGTCAAGGAAGCCTTGGCGGCATTTTGGACACCAAAATTGATATTTCTTCATCAGGCGGCGCTCCTATGAACCTTCCCGCTGCAGCCATTTGATGTGTTGGTAGACCGTTCTGGCATCGTCGATCATGTCAAAGCTTGGGGCCAGATATCGGCCCCGGTTTGGAAGGCCACTTCCGGCATACATCCAGGCCATGGCATAGCTTGTCCCAAAGGTGATGGTTCCCCTGCCACTGTTTTTTACGCTTAAATTTATCTCGGAGAGTTTGGTCAGGTCCAATGACTTGAGCTCCTGATTGAACAAGCCCGATATGATAATGGCGCGCTCATCCGTGAGTGCATAGAAGGTCTTGCGGCGCTGCAGCAGATCCACGAAGAATCTGCCGAAGATCAGGTATAGTCCGACCAAAACAAAAGGAATGCCCCAAACTGTGAAGAAGAATGACCCGCTCTCACGAATGACCATGGCTTCCCAGCCGATGGCAAAGCCACCCCACAACAGGCTGAACGGTATCATAAGTGCATCAGACGGTCTCAATATAAAGCCTTGCCGGGGTTGTCCGCTCCAAATCAATCTTTCTCCGGGATTTAATTCATCCCGGAATTTTTCTGCAGATTTTTCCGTAGAGCTTTCGATCATGTTTCTCCTTTGCAAGCTTGCCGATTAATCTGAAATACCTGTTCAGTTTGAGGTGCCCAGCGCAGTGGGCTGCGGCAGTGACAGTGGTAGAAGCAGAGGCAGAAGCAGAGGCAGAAGCAGAGGCAGAGGCAGGTCACCCGGTTTGGTGGGAAGCAACCTCACATCGGAAACCTGGTCAATAAGGTGCCGCCTTCCACCCGGTGGTGGGAGGGTATTTTGAGAGCCTTCTGTCGGGGAAATTTCGCGAATATCAAGAATATTGTATTCGACCAAAATCAAACCCTGTTTTGCCAGCAGCTGGTTTAACTCATCAAAGGTAATCTGCTCGATCTCGGCTTGATGTTGGGGAATTTCAGCAAATGGATATTCGGATAGAGTATCCAGCGTTTCCAAACGGATTAAGGGCCTAACCAGTCCTTGTGTGTAGTGATCCTGCCAGGCAATATATAAATTGACAAGTTGTTCCGGATCGACGGCATAGACGGCGGAAATATCCACATAAATTTTTTCCCCGTCACTGGTTGTTGCGGTGAGTAAATCCGGCGGTTCGCCGGAGTCAGCAACCGTTGTGTAGGTTTGCTGCCCAATGTAAATAATCACCACCTCTTGGCTGGGGGGTAAAAAATGAAGCCCGGGCTCCAATATTTCACCCGTTGGTTGGCCCAGGGAGATCACCAGGCCCCGTTCGTCCGGCGCAATAACGACGGAGAAATTCCTGGCCATTAAAATTGCGGTGATGCCCAGGCAAAAAATAAAACCGGCGCCAACGGCGGCCAGCACAAATAACAAAGTTTGGGAGGGCTTTTGCGGGTTGGTCATGGGTTGAACCTGTCGAGGTGATGCTTTCAGCCAAGCATCTCTAATTGGATCTGGGTTTCTCCGGACTGCAAACTCACCGCATGTGGAGCATGTCTGGTGAAAATAAGGCACCCGGTTTGGCCGCTCACAAGCTGATGCCCCATTCCTGCAGGCAATATAGGAATTATATACCCGGATCATTGAAAGAGTTGCGATTCTGGTGCCGGCATCCCCTCACTCACACCTCAAAAAAACAGCCCGAGGAGTGGCCAGGTGGCATCGAACAAAACGAGATGCCGCCGGTAAAAAAAGCCACCCGGCCGAAACAGGACTGCTGAAACGCAAAGCTTTATTCCCGGGTCTGGGGGAAGGGGATTGATCTGTCTCAACCCAGGCCGGTGCTGATCAGAAACCGGGCCAGGAGGATTATGGCAAAGATCAGTTTGTTTAATGAATAAACTCTCATTGAAAAGGTGCCGGCAAACAATGGCTTTTTTACGGATATGTTGATATAATTCCCCTAAACAACCTCCAGATTTGCGATTGATTTAATTAGCCGCCATTCTGCATTGAATGGCGGCTTTTTATCAGGTGACTGGAAGATCTTTCACGGGCCTTTGCATCCACCCAAATATGCAAACCGCCCCCCAAAAAGGAAAATGAAATGGGAACAAAATTGTATGTTGGTAACCTGTCCTACGATACCACCGAGGACGGTCTGCGTGCCGCCTTTACACCGTTCGGCACTGTTGTTGAAGTCGCCATGATCAAAGACCGCGATACCGGCAGCCCCAAGGGGTTCGCTTTTGTAACGATGAGCACCGACCAGGAAGCCCGGAATGCGATCCAGTCCTTGAATGATAAAATGCTGGATGGTCGCGCCATCAAGGTAAACGAAGCCCGCCCACGTGAAGAATCCGGTCCCCGCCGGAATACCTACGGCAACCGCCGCTAAACTGCCTTCGATCAGCCTCCGGGGATTTTCTCGGAGGCTGATTATTTAGCCAGATGATGCGTATAACCGAATTCGGGCTGTGACAGGATAAATCTAAAAAGGTGCAAGATGGGTTTTAAAATAGGTGATAAAGTCATTCACGGGACCTATGGCCTGGGTGAGATTGTCCGCATCGAAGAAAAGGTCATTCGTGACCAGCTGGTCAACTGCTATGTCCTGCGGGCCAACGATTTGACCATCTGGATCCCAATCAATGAACTGGATCAGCACAGTCTGCGGGAGCCGGTTTCACCGGAGGATTTTGCCAAATTATTCTCCGTCCTGTCCGGTCCGGCCGAGCCACTGCCGGAAGATCGTGTTTTGCGCAAAGACCAGTTGATGGCTCAAATTCGCGATGGTTGTTTGAATGGCATTTGCTGTACCGTGCGAGACCTCACCCATTATCAACGGCATGCTAAAATGAATGACAATGATCGGGCCATTTTGGAGCGGGCCACCCGGTCGCTTTTGGTCGAGTGGACCTTTGTTCTAAACGTGCCAATGGTGCAGGCCCAGCAATCCCTGGTCCAACTGCTGGCGCAAACCTCAGAATAACATCCCGCCGGATCGCTTGCCTGCCGCGCAGACTTTAACTTGCCGCCACTGCAGGCTGCGCCAATTCCAGGTTGCATTGATGCCAGGCTGCGCCAATTCCAGGCTGAGGGGATTGTGGACCGCACTGATTGCTAGCCAAGCTGATTTTTGGGGAAGTATTTGCCAGAAAGCTGCTGTCAGGAGCGGCTTTTGTTGTTTAATCCCCTCATTTTTACTGCCGCTGCTTATAGTTACCCGTTTTATAGACAACTATGACACGGGTCTTGACCTGGCTGATTGACTGTCGATGGTGGAGCGAGTGCAGCC
>DAOQTN010000303.1:0-4136 GCA_035340555.1 Anaerolineaceae bacterium
CCTCTGCCTGTTGAGCCGGCTGCGCCGCTGAAGCCCAGGCCCGCACCGATGCCTGCCCCCATGCCTGCCCCCATGCCTGCCCCTGCCATGCCCGCGCCCCAGCCCTCCCAACCGGCTTATGTGGGCCAGGCACCGGCCCAGCCGGCTCCGGCAGGGAACGCCCCAACCCAAAAGAAAAAAAACTGGCTGGTCTGGGTGCTGGTGGCGGCGCTGCTTCTCATCATCCTGTGCTGCGTGCTGACGCTGATCTACATTGATAATAACCGGCTCTGGTGTCAATTGGGCGGTGACTTTTTTAATTGGATCTACCCAGATTCCTGCCCGTAATCGCACGAGAGACACGCTGTGGCCAAGCCCAAACTGGAAACCCATCAGACCGTCTCCGACCCGGCCGTTCCCTTGAGTGGTGGACGGTCGGATGTTGAGGCCTCCCCCCCTTGGGGCAACAATGTCAAGCTGATTGTGGGCCTGACGTTGATGGCCATTCTGGCCGGCTTGCTGATCCGTTTTCGCAACCTGATCGGTCCGCTGCTGGTGGCCTTCATCCTGGCATTTTTGCTCCATCCCATTGCCGGCTGGCTGCAGAAACGCCTCAATTCCCGCTGGCGCTTGTCGGTTAATCTGGTCTATCTGGTCCTGCTGATCCTGCTGATTGGCTCGCTCACCTGGGGCGGTTTTGCCCTGGTGGAGCAGGTTCAAAATCTGATCAGCTTTGTCCAGCGCCAAATTGCGGCCTTTCCGGCTTGGTTTGACCGGATCACCGCCACCCCCCTGGCCATCGGACCGTTTACCTTTGACCTCTCTCAGTTTGATCTGGGCAGTTTGGGGGATCAGGTGCTTGGAATGGCGCAGACCATCCTGGGGCAGCTGGGCAACGTGGTGGGCAGTATAGCTGGTGGCGCTGCCTCTCTGGTGGGGTGGAGCTTTTTTGCCCTGCTGGTGTCTTACTTTGTCACCTCTGAGACCGGCGGGGTTCGCTCCAGACTGTTGAACATTCAGGTGCCCGGTTATGCCGATGACTTTAGTCGTATTGGACGCGAACTGGGCCGGATTTGGAATGCCTTCTTGCGCGGTCAGCTGATTTTGATGTTGCTGGCCATCGCCATTTATTCGGTCTATCTGGGCATCTGGGGCGTTCGTTTTTATTTCGGACTCGCCATCCTGGCGGGCCTCTCCCGTTTTGTACCTTATGTGGGCGCCTGGGTGACCTGGATCACTTACGCCCTGGTCTGTCTGTTTCAGGGGGACACCGCCTTGGGATTGACGCCTTTCTTCTATGCCGCCCTGGTCCTGGGGGGGGCGCTGCTGATTGACACGACCATGGACAATTATGTCACCCCCAGTTTGATGGCCGACACCCTGGCCGTTCACCCGGCGGCTGTGATGGTGGCGGCATTGATTTCGGCCCAGTTGTTTGGCCTGATTGGGGTGGTACTGGCCGCCCCCACCCTGGCGACCCTGCAATTGGGCGGACGCTATATTTTGCGCAAGCTCTTTGACCAGGATCCCTGGGCGGGCATGAAAGTTGTGCCCCCGCCTAAACCGCTGCCCCGGATTATTCGGCGGCTGGGTCTTTTGTGGCGAAAATTTATCGCCCGCTTCCGAAAAAACCGGGCCCCGGATCGCCCGTAGATTGGCAGATTTTTGGGTCGGCAGATCACCAGATCACCAGATCTACCAGATCACAAGATCACAAGATCACCAGATTAACAGATTAACAGAATTGTGGATCACGGGATCGTCGGATCAACAGATCAACAGATTAATAGACCAATAGATCCGCCGGCCCCCCCTGAATATGAATTTCAATTTGAAAAAGGAGACCACCTGATGGAGCATCAAGAACCAAAAACCGAGACCATGGCCGAGACTGAAAATTACATTGCCTGGAAGGCGGATGAGCCCGACGGCGAAACCACCTACCACCTGGAACTGAATGGCGTCACATTGCACTTTTTCCAGGAGGAATGGGTCGAATTTCTGGCCCTGATGCGGGACGTGGCTCGCAAATAATCCCCATACAACCAGTTTAGGTTAACGTGAAACCGGGTGATGGTATTGCATCACCCGGTTTGGTATTTTAACGTCCCGGCGCAGGCCTGATCAGGGACGAATGACCAGCATCAGAAACAACAGGCTGGCAATCAGGGTGCCGATGAAGATGACGGCCGGCGTGGGATTGTTTTGTTCCACAGATTCAACCCGAATCTCCTCCAGGGATTTGAACCCCAGCAGCCGCAGCATGGACCAGACAAACAGCCCGGCCACGATGGCGACGATGGGGCCCCAGAAGGCAATCATGCTCAGGATGACCGGAACCCGGCTGAGAAAAGCCCGCCAGGAATCGGGCGCGAATAAAAACGATATCGCCTGGCCCAGGATGAGCGCCGCCGCCAGGATGATGACCGCGACCCAAAATGTTGAAATTCTCTTTTTCATGATTTTGCTCCTTGTTTACCCGGGTTTGACATCTTCCGGGGTGATTTTATACCCGATCCAGATGAGATCCTGGCCGCTACCCCCTTCGTAATCCTCCAGCACCAGGGCCCGATCCGAATCGCCGCTGGCGTGGATAAACCGTCCCACGGCCCGGATTTGTAGCGGGAAGCCTTCACCTTCGACCGAGGCGATCTGAAATTTGCCAATATCATCCATATGCCACATGGCCGGCGGGTAGGCAAAATAGACGTCCGCTGTCTGGTTGGATTGGGCAAACTCACGGGCGTGACTGGCAAAGTCCCGCTGGATTTCGTTGTCCGAAGTGGGGATGGCTTCGTCCAGGAGATAGCAGCGGGTTTGCCAGGTCAGCAGCAAACGGTTGGTTTCCAGCCAGAACCCGTAGAAGGTGTTCCCAGTGGGCGTCCAAGGCACCTGGGGTCCTGAGCGCTGTTGCCATAATTCCGTAAAGCTGACTCGTCCCATCACATGGACCATGAGGTCCCCCTGCTGCGGATGCCGGACATTGATCCGGGACCCAACCTGGATCCAATCCAAGGGGCGGGGGTCGCTTGCCGGCGGAATGGTTGATGATGTGGATCCGATCGGTGCTGTGGTGGGCCTGGCAGGAGCAACCGACTGCGGCGCTGGCCGCTCCGCTTGGGTGAAAATGGACTGCAATTGACCCAGGGTGGAGCTTGGCCGGGGTTGGTTTCCGGTCTTTTCGCCGCCCCGATTGGTCACATAAACCACAATACCAATGAAAACAAAAATGGCTCCAATTGTAAACAGACACCCTTCAAGCATAAAATTGGCCTCCTGTCGGTTCTACCATGATCCACTATCGGTTCCGCCACCGGAATCCCAACCGCCCGAATCCCAGGAGCCCGAGTCGCTGCTGCCCCAATCCCAGGACCCTGAATCCGATCCCGAGTCTGAGCCCCAGTCCCAGGATCCCGAATCGGATCCTGAGTCCGACCCCCAATCCCAGGAGCCCGAATCGGATCCCGAGTCCCAGGAGCCCGAGTCGCTGCCGCTATCGGTGTCCCAGTCCCAGTTGCCGGCGTCATCATTGCCCCAATCCCAATTGCTGTTGTCGTTGTTGTCCCAGGTCCAGTTGTCCGGGTTGTTGTCCGGTGCGGTCGTGTCGGGGTTGTTGTTCCAGATAGGATTATTGTTGTTGGCGGGTTTATTGCCGGTCAGCATGCAGCAGGAGATCAGGATGAGAATCATCCCAATTGCAAAAAACGGCAGGCTGCGTCTGAGGCGGATGGACATCATGGTAGAATCCTTTCAATCAGTGGGGACAGCAATGACTATAGCAGAGAACCCGGTTGCTGTCAACGCGCCGACAGCCTGCCCTCAGAGCAATTGCAATAATATGGAAAACACCCTGAAGAAATAATTCTCATCCCAACCACACCGCAACCTGAACCGGGCAATTGAGTACTCGGAGCAGGTGTTGGTGATTGCTCGCGGGATCAGCCATCGGCAGGATGAGGTCGCGGACTGCAGGAACCTGGGATTGCTGTTGGAGCAGCAGGGCGAGCTACGCCGCGTCGTTGAATTGATGCCGGTGCGCGTCGATTTTTTGCTGAGCTCCAGTCTTCAAATTCATCCCAATAATAAAGAATGCTGAACACAACTTCTCGATTGCCAACCTCCTGTATAATAAATGGCAGGTAGGATTTTGAAAACCT
>DAOQTN010000304.1:0-4132 GCA_035340555.1 Anaerolineaceae bacterium
CAGGTTACAGCCCTGTTAATCATTGCCGTCATCGTTGTTATGGCAGTTACTCCGGCGAGAGCATTTGTGGCATCGCTCATCACAGATATCGCTGGTCAATTGTTCGAGGTAACCGATGATTACCCGGGCGACAACTACGACGGTGAAGAAGAAATCATTGAGCCACAGGTGATGTCCCTTGCAGAGGCACTTGCTGTATTCCCACACGAGATCATAATGCCCACGGCTGTCCCGTCCGAATGCGTTCTAGACGAAGATCACGTGCAGGTTTATGTCGGCGAAGATGCCGGTCCGTTTGCCAATAGCATGGAACTTGTATGGCTGGCCTCTACGGGAGGATGTTTTCGTCTCTGGATCACTGAAGGGGAATATTGGAGCAATGGCGAGATCGTAGCGCCTGACGCGGTTGAAGAAATCTCTCTGGGCAGTGATATTGCTGCTGTTCTCATTCGAGGCGGGTGGGATGCAGACCACAAGGCTTGGAGCAACGAGTATGGGCAGCTGAGGCTGCGCTGGCCGGTGGGCGACCTTTTTTATGAGCTAACGGGAACCGATCAGGAACAGTTGATCGAAATTGCGACATCCACCCTCGAGTAGCCATCTCTCGCACGCCCACGTTTCCCCCTCAGCAATGAATTTCCGTGAAAGCCCGTGAAAAAAAAGACCGCCTTTTTGAACCGGCGGTCTTTTTTCTACAGGTTTGGAGGTAATTGGGTGGGCTGGTCAGGATTTCAGAACCGCCAGCAGTTCCACCGGCTGAACAACCTCCATGGGCGCGGGTTGGTAATCGCGCACATTGCGGGTCAGCAAGTAATCCGCATGCACCTGGAGCGCGGCAATCATATGAACCGCATCTTCGAAATCCCGGTATGGTAAATTCAAGGCTTGTTCAATCGTGTTTTGATCCACGGGCGCAATTTTGAGAAACTGCAAGATACTGGTCAGTGTAACACGTGCCTGCTCAGGGGATTTATCCTTGGCAATCAAATAGAACAGGGTGGTTACAGAATGAGCTGCCAGCCATCCCTGGATCACACCGGTTTCGGCATAGGCCAACAAGCGCGCCGAAAAATCATAGAAATCCTGGCGCTCTTGAAGCACATCCAAGAGGATGTTGATGTCAAACAGCACCTGCAATTTATCCTGGGCCATACTTGTCTTCCAGGTGTTTTTTGTAATCATCCACGGATACATCTGAAGAGAGTAAACCTGTCAGCCGGCGCACAACCGGCGCGTGGTTCAACACCTCTGATTCGGAAGGGATCTGCTGCAGGTAGGTTGAGATCAGCTCAGTCAGGGTGGTCTGATGAGCCTGGGCGTAGCGCTTGGCGTTGGCAAGCAAGTGCCGCGGCACCCGGACGGTCAGTTTGGTTTCCATGAGCGCCTCCTTCTGCCGTACAGAATAACATAATACTGTACGGCTGTCAAGCAAAGCAAACAGCACTCATTTCGCCGCCGCGCCTCACAGCCGCCCCCAACACCAGCCGGGTGGTCAACCGCACTCCAAGTTTTGCATTGTGTCTTACAATACAAATTCTTTGAAAAAGTCAAAAGCCAGGAAACCAGGGATGAAAAAATCCTTCCCTGGCGACGGTCAGGGTTGGGTGAAAATCAGCCGGAGGCCGCCCCAATAAGTGGTGCCGTTGCCATCCACGCAGGACGGGGCGGTCAGGTCGCCCACCAGCTGGCCGCTTTCACCGACCCGCAGGGTGTAGACGGTCCCGGGGGTCATTTCATAATCGCCGTATCCCGGGCTTTGTTCCGGATAGAGGCCGGTCAGGAAGTAATCCGTCCCGCCGTCCCAGGTGACATCCACCCGGATGAAGGGCACCGGGGTTCCATCGGCATCAATCACCTCAACCTGGATCAGCGGCAGCGGGGCGGCGCAGTCTTCGGCCTGGGACTGCAGGACAAAGGGGGCCCCCAGGGTCGGCAGGGGCGTAAATGTCGGGCGCAGGGTAAAGGTCGGCAGCGGTGTGGGGGTTTCCGTCGGAGTTTGGGAAGGAATCGGGGTGGGCGGCGTGGTGGGGGTCTGCACGGCTGCATTCAGGTCCAGGGTGGCCACCGGGGTGGCCGGATTTTGGGTCGCCAGTGGATTGGGGGTGGGTGGAATTTGTCCCCCGCCGGCAGTTTGCAAGGCCAGCGACAGCTGCGCCAGAGCCCGTGCCTCCGATTGATACCCCGGCTCGGCCATCAACCGCTGGGCCTGGGCCGCCAGTTCTCCGCGTAAATCCGCCTCCCCAAGCAGGGCCAGGCGACTCAAGGCGCGCTCCAGATTGGCATCCGCGGCGTAAGCCAGGGCCACCATGCTGCGGTACGCATCCCGATCTTCCGCCCGCAGCGCGCTGGGATCCGTATCCTTATAGGATAAGGGAGCCACGGCGAGGGAATACACCAGACCCATCACCAGACCCAACAACAACCCGGTGATCAGATAAACCGGGGAATGGTTTTCCTCACTCAAGGTTGACCTCCCAGCGGCGGTACATAGTCCTGAAGTCCCTGCATCAGGACAGCCAGAACTTCAATGTCCAGGCGGGAATACCCCATCTGCTGGGCAGCGATGATCGTCTCCTGGACCAGGCGCACGCCCGGAACGGCATCAACCCGGGATAGACGCTGCAGCGCCAGGGCGGCATCATGGTCCAGTGCATAGGCCTGAGCCACCATCAGAATATAATCCGTCCGAAAATCCTGCCGCAGGCTGTCCATGGATACATTTTCATATGGGACGGGGCGCAGCACGTAGCCATAGACCAGCCCCAAGGTTAAGCCCAGGGCAATGGCGATCAGAAACCAGGTCATCCGCCGCTTGCGCACGTTTGCCCTACTTCTTCAGCATGGGAATATGCATCTGATGGCGCCGGGCGGCGGCAATCGCCTCCGGGTATCCGGCGTCCACATGCCGGACAACCCCCATGCCTGGATCGGTGGTCAGGACCCGTTCCAGACGGCGGGCGGCTTCAGGGGTACCGTCAGCAACGATGACCATCCCGGCATGCTGGCTGTAACCGATACCCACACCGCCGCCATGGTGGAAGGAAACCCAGGTGGCGCCACCCACGGCATTGATCAGGGCATTCAGGATGGGCCAGTCACTGACCGCATCGGTGCCGTCCCGCATGGCTTCCGTCTCCCGGTTGGGGGAGGCTACCGAGCCCGCATCCAGATGATCCCGGCCAATCACGATCGGAGCCTTGACGATGCCCCGGGCGACCAATTCGTTAAATTTCAGCCCTGCTCTGACCCGTTCCCCATATCCGAGCCAGCAAATTCGGGCCGGCAATCCCTGGAAGGGGATTTTCTGCCGGGCCATCTTGAGCCAGCGGTGCAGGTGCTCATCCTCCGGGAAGAGTTCCATCACCGCTTCATCGGTGCGATAGATATCCTCCGGATCGCCGGAAAGCGCCACCCAGCGGAACGGTCCCTTGCCCTCACAAAACAGGGGGCGGATGTAGGCCGGGACAAATCCCGGGAAATTGAACGCATCCTGAACACCGTGGTCAAAAGCCCGCTGACGCAGGTTGTTGCCGTAATCAAACACCTCCGCCCCGCGGCGCTGGAATTCCAGCATGGCCTCAACATGCCGGGCCATGGAGGCCATGGAACGGGCTGCATATTCCTCAGGATTGGAATGGCGCAGTGCATCCGCCTCAGCAACACTCAAACCGGTGGGCACGTAGAACAGCACATCATGCGCCGGAGTCTGATCGGTGACCACATCCGGGGTGACACCACGCAGCACCAATTCGGGATAAATTTCCGCCGCATTGCCAATCAGGGCAATCGACAGGGGTTTTTGCTGCAGGCAGGCCTCTTCCACCAGGGTCATGGCTTCTTCCAGGGTGTCCACCACCAGATCGACATAGCCGATTTCCTGGCGCCGCCGGGCCCGGTTCGGATCCACTTCAATGCAGAGGCCAACACCACCATTCATGGTGATGGCCAGCGGTTGGGCTCCACCCATTCCGCCCAGACCGGCGGTCAGGACAAACTTGCCGGCCAACGAATTCCAGCCTTTTTGTACCGCCAGCGAGGCCAGGGTCTCGTAAGTTCCCTGGACAATGCCCTGGGAGCCGATATAGATCCAGGAGCCGGCCGTCATTTGCCCATACATGATCAAACCGCGGGC
>DAOQTN010000305.1:0-4115 GCA_035340555.1 Anaerolineaceae bacterium
TGTGATGATTGCGGACTGCAGATTTATGGTCGATGATTGCGGACTGCTGATTTATGGTCGATGATTGCTGGTCGATGATTGCTGGTCGATGATCGATGATCGACGACTGATGATCGTCACTGCTGATCGATGACTGCTGATCGATGATCGTGACTGCTGACTGATGATCGATGATTGCTGGTCGGTTGGTAATTTCCTGGCTGCCACCGAACGACGCCCGGGCGGTTGTCCGGACGCACCTCCCGAACCAATCCCAGGGTGCTTCTCGCGGCAAACGGCCTCCTGCCCATCCATACCTGCCCATCCATACCTGCCCATCCATACCTGCCCATCCATACCTGCCCATCAATGCCTGCCCATCCATACCTGCCCATCAATGCCTGCCCATCAATACCTGATATCGTCTCAATCATTTTCTCGGAAAAGCGGCTGGCTCGTTACAACCGCAATGGTTTTGCCGGGTGGCTTGTTTTCCTGTCCCCGGCCGGGGCGCTCCTGAGGAGCTGGGGCCCACTGCCGGCAGCAACAGCTGACGTGGTCACAGCCCTGCCCCGGGCCGGGAATGGGCCGCCTGTGCGGGGGCGAGGGATGATATAATTTAAGCATGCAAAAGAAACATCTGCCTGCCATAATCGCCGCCGCCCTGATCCTGCTGGCGGGTCTGGCCTTTGCCATCCCGGCGGTCCGGGAACCCCTGCTCTGGCGCATTGAACAGCTGCGGGTGCGCATCCGCTATTGGCTCTCCCCGCCCGAGGAGGCTGTTTTTCAACCTGAAACCACCGTGGACACCATGGTGCAGGAAACCATGAATGCCCTGGCCCCCACCCCTCTGTCACCGCGGCCCACTGCCACGCCGCTGCCCCCCAGCGCGGAGACGCTGCAGCCCACACCTGCCCCGACAGACTTGCCGCTGGGATCCACCCTGTCCGGCTGGACCTTTTTCTCCCAGCATGGGTACTGGAACTACTGCGCGCCGGCCAATCTGGCCATGGCGCTGTCCTATTACGGTTGGGAGGGGGAACTGGCCAGCATCGGCACCTATGTCAAGCCTTTTGATCGGGATAAAAATGTGATGCCCTATGAGCTGGCCGAGTACGTCAACACCCAGACCTACTACCGGGCGCTGGTGCGGGAGGGCGGCACCATTGAACTGGCCCGCCGCCTGTTGGCGAACGGTTTTCCGCTGCTGGTGGAAAAGGGGGTCTACATCAAGGATTACAGCGGCGTGGTCAGCTGGATGGGGCATTATCAGGTCCTGGTTGGCTATGATGATGCCACCCAGTCCTTCATTGCCCTGGATTCCTATTTCGGCGAGGTGGACAAACCCACCCTGACCATCACCTATGCCGACCTGGAAAAGGAATGGCGCCCCTTCAATTACATCCTGCTGGTTGTTTATGCCCCTGAACAGGAGGAGCGACTGCGCACGGTTCTGGGAGCCTATGCCGATTCGGTGTCTTCCTACCAGATCGCGGCGGACCTGGCGGCCGTTGAACTGCAGACCCAAACCGGTCAGGCCCAGTTTTTTGCCGCCTTCAACCGGGGAACCAGCCTGATGCGGCTGCAGGATTATGCCGGTGCCGCCCAGGCCTATGATGATGCCTTCACTCGCTATGCCGCCCTGCCCAAGGAGGATCGTCCCTGGCGCATGATGTGGTATCAGACCGGGCCATATTTCGCTTACTACTACACGGGCCGTTATCAGGATGTGGTCAGTCTGGCCGACACCACCATTTCCTCCACCGACCAGCCCTTCCTGGAGGAGAACTTCCTCTGGCGCTCCCGGGCCCGCCATGCCCTGGGGGATTGGGATGGAGCCGCCCTGGATGTGGTCACCTGTCTGGAGTATCACCCCGATTTCACCCCCTGCGTTGAGCAGGCGGGCCTGCTCGGTGTCGACACCGCAACCAGTCCATGATTCGCATCCTTCATTTTGCTGACGCCCATATAGACATGGCCGCCCAGGGCCGGCAGGACCCGGAATCGGGCCTGCCGATCCGGGTCCTGGATTTTCTCAAAGCCCTGGACATCATCGTGGACACGGCGGTGACCGAAAAAGTCGACCTGGTCATCTTTGCCGGCGATGCCTACAAGGACCGCACCCCGGTGCCGACCTTCCAGCGCGAGTGGGGCCGGCGCATGATGCGCCTGTCCCAGGCACGCATTCCGACCCTGCTGGTGGTGGGCAATCACGATCTGTCTCCGGCCGCCGGGCGGGCCCATACCCTGCAGGAATATGAGACCCTGGCGGTGCCCTACATCCAGGTCATCAGCCGCCCCGGGTTGCTCACCCCCGACCAGCTGTGGGGGCTGCCGCTGCAGCTTCTGGCTGTGCCCTGGGTTTCCCGGTCGGCCCTGCTGGCCGCCCTGGGTTGGCAGGCAGACGGCAGCGGCGATATTTATCAGGAGATGGAGGCGCGCCTGACGGTCCTGATTCAAGACTGGCTTGCCCAACTTGACCCAACTCTGCCGGCAGTCCTGACCGCCCACGCCTCGGTGCAGGGCGCGGTGTACGGCGGAGAACGCACGGTGATGCTGGGTGGGGATCTGGTCCTGCCGGGCTCGCTGGTGCGCGATCCCCGGCTGGATTATGTGGCCCTGGGTCACATTCACAAGGCCCAAAACCTCAATCCGGATGCCCATCCCCCGGTGATCTATCCCGGCTCCATCGAGCGGGTGGACTTTGGGGAGGCGGCGGATGAAAAGGGCTTTGTCCTGGCAACGGTCTCCCGCGGCCGTACCGTGGTGGAGCGCCGGGTGCTGCCGGGGCGCCCCTTTATTGACCGCACGGTGGAGTTGAAAACCAGCAGCCAGGTGATGGCGCTGTGCCTGGCCGCCCTGGGGCCGGCTGCGGGGTTGAGCGGGGCGATGGTGCGCCTGGTGGTCAACTATCCCCGCGATTTGGAAGCCCAGATTGATGAAGCCGCTTTGCGCCGGCACTGCGAGGGGGCGCTGGATTTCCACCTGGTCCGGCGACCACAGGTGGCGGCCAGCGCCCGGATGCCGGGCGATCACCTGGTGGGACTGTCGCCGTTGGAATTATTGGCCCGTTACTGGCAGAATGACCGGGAGGTGACCCCGGCCCAGGCTGATGAACTGCTGCGCCTGGCAGCCCAGATCATGGCGGCCGGCAATGGCATGGAGGGAGAAGCCTGAAAAGATGAATACGTTTGTTGAGATCATCCTGATATTTTTGATGCTGGTGCTGAACGGGGTTTTCGCCATGTCGGAAATTGCGGTGCTGTCCGCCCGCAAGCTGCGGCTGCAGCAGCGGGCTGAGGATGGCGACCGCGGTGCCCGGGCAGCCCTGGAGCTCAATGAAAATCCCAACCGCTTCCTGTCCACCGTCCAGATTGGCATCACGCTGATCAGCATTTTCACCGGCGCCTTGGGAGGCGCCACCCTGGCGGAACGCCTGGCCGGGGTGCTCGATACGCTGGCGATTCCCTGGATGACCGCCTCCACGGCTGAAGGCCTTTCGCTGGCGGTGGTCGTGCTGCTGACCACGTATTTCTCCCTGGTGATTGGTGAACTGATCCCCAAACGACTGGCATTGGGGGATCCGGATAAGATTGCCCGCAGTGTCTCCCCCGCGATGCGCATCCTGGCCCGGCTGACCGCGCCGATTGTCCAGCTGCTGTCCTGGTCCACCGATTTGGGGTTGAAGCTCATCGGCGCCCGGGACTCCGATGAACCCCCGGTGACCGAAGAGGAAATCAAAGGCTTGATGGAGCAGGGGACCCAGGTCGGAATTTTTGAAACCGCCGAGCAGGACATGGTTTCCAGCGTCTTCCGCCTGGGCGGGCGCTATGTTGATGCATTGATGACCCCCCGCACCGAAATTGAGTGGATTGACCTGGAGGAACCCTTTGAGGAGATCCGCCACCAGATTATCGTCAGTAATCATACCCGTTTTCCGACCGGCCGGGGCGGCCTGGACAACGTGCAGGGCGTCCTGCTGGCCCGGGATTTTCTGACCCGCTGTATGGAAAATTCCACTCCGGTGGATATTGAGGAACTGCTCCAGCCGCCGCTTTTTGTCCCCGACAGCATGTCGGCCCTGAAAGTGCTGCAGATGCTCAAGGATGCGGGGATGCACGTGGCCCTGGTTATTG
>DAOQTN010000306.1:0-4115 GCA_035340555.1 Anaerolineaceae bacterium
CATCACCGGCGCCAGGGCCATGACTCCCGGCTATTCGCCCCCGGAACAATATGGCACGGCGCCCACCGATGAGCGCTCCGACATTTACTCCTTGGGGGCGACCCTGTACGCCGCCCTGACGGCCACCATCCCCGAGGATGCTCTGGCCCGGGCCACCCGCAAGGCCAAACTCACCCCGATCCGTCAACTGGCCCCGCGCATTGAGCGCCGGCTGGCCGGTTGCATTGAAAAAGCCATGGCCGTGGAGGCCGATGACCGGTTCCAGGCCATTGAGGATTTTCGCAGCGAGTTGATCAACGCCGCCTCATTGGAGGATCAGACCCCCGGCAGCATCATTGTCACCCCACCGCCGGCGGATCTGGATCCCGACGCCCCCATCCTGCGGTCCGATTTACTGAGCCCGTTTTCACCACCCACCTCCCGCCGCCGCAAAAGGCGGCTGTTCTGGAAGCGGTATGGAGCCATCCTGGTTTCAATGGCATTACTGCTGGTCGCGGCCACGGTCCTGGTTTCCAATCCGGGTCTGGTCATGGCTTGGCTGGCTGGCCCCACCCCGACCGGAGCGGCCCTGCCACCCAGCAATACCCCCACCTTCTCCACCCTGACCCTGGTGGTGGCGGGCACGGCCACGCCCACCCCCACGGCCACCTCCACCCCGACCCCCACCGAGATCATCACCCCCATTCCCCTGGGGGGTGGGTCGGGCTTGATCGCCTTTGTCTCCAACCGCAGCAATGGATTCCAGGTCTGGCTGATGAGTGTGGACGGCAGCGACCAACAGCAACTGACAGACCTGCCCGATGGCGCCTGCCAGCCGGCCTGGTCGCCGGACGGCACCAAAATTGCCTTCATCTCCCCCTGCCCCGGGCGGCAATCCCAATATACCGGGGCCCGGATATACATTTTCAACCTGGCGGCCCGGGAGATCGATCCACTGCCGGTTCCGGCCAATGCCGCCGGCGATTACGACCCGGCCTGGTCACCGGACGGCACCAAGATTGCCTTCACCTCGCTGCGGGACGAACTGAAACCCGCCATCTTCCTGTTTGACCTGGAAACCGATACGCTGACCCGGCTGTCTGAAGCCGGGCAACTGGAACGACAGCCGGCCTGGTCCCCCGACGGACAGCAAATCGTCTATGTCCGTGAGGTGGGCCTGTATCAGATCTGGCTGATGGCTGCCGATGGGGCCAATCCCGAACGCTTCACCGTGAGCGGCACGCTGAACGATATTTATCCAGCCTGGTCCCGGGATGGCTCTTACATTGTTTTCTCCCAATATCCCAGTGTGGAAACTGTGCCCATCTACCTGCGCGGGCTGCGCATGGATGACAAGAACATCCAGGGGCGGGAATATTACATTCCCACCGTCCCTGAAAGCGGCGTGGGCTACGTCCGCCGGGCGGATTTCTCGCCGGACGGCGGCTGGATTGCCTTTGAAAGTTGGCCGGGCGGGAAAAACTACGACATCTTTCTGATGACCACCAGCGGGGCCAACCCCGTCCGGCTGACCACCGATGAGGGCATCGACATGTCCCCCGTCTGGCAGCCGTAACCCCCCAAGAATCCCGTCAGCAGGGCCCGGGCAGGTACCCGGCGGCCAGTTTGCAACCCAGCAACTGTTGGTCGATTGACGGCTCGTTAGTGGCTCGTTGGCAGATGATTGGCCGAGGAGTGCCCCCCGGTCGGATGGCAGTCACAGCCCCCGGTCGGTTGTCGGTCGCCCCCGGTCGGATGGCGGTCAATCCTTGATCGGCTGTTATCCGTTGCTGCCCATCTGTGGCCCATCTGTGGCTCAACAGTTGCCCAAAAGTTGTCCGGCCATCGGCTGGCGCTGATCAGCCGACGCGACCTAGAGCGACACCTCCCGCCGGGTTTGAGCCCGGCCGCGGCGGCGCATCCAGTCGAGCACCCGGGGCAGGACATTGGAGTAGAGCCGGTAAATCAGCGGGCTGACCGGGTAGTCCCACGCGCCCGGCGTGCGCAGTACTTCACCACCCAGGCCCTCCTTGAAACGGAAGACTCCCCACATCGAATCGGACTCATCAAAGACATCCGGGGCCCCCCACAGATCGTAGACCCGACAGCCCTGGGCGCGGGCAAAGCGCATCGCCTCCCACTGCAGGGCATGATTGGGCATCTTGTCCCGGTGTTCGGCGGTGGACATCCCATACAAATACCAGGCCCGGCCGGCAAACCAGAACAGGAAGACCGCCGCCACTGCTTCACCCTCCACCTCGGCAATCAACGGGACGGCCTGGCCGGCGGCCATGAAGATCTGCCAAACCCGGTGGTAATACTCGGCTGAGCGGATGACGAAGCCGTCCCGGATCGAAGTCTCGGCATACAGGCGGTACAGCAGTGGGAAATCAGCCGCGGTACCCGGGCGCACCTGGACCCCCTTGCGGAAGGCCAGGCGGATATTGTAGCGGGTCTTGGGCTTCATCCGTTCCAGCCAGACCTCCTCGGGCGGCGCCAGATCCAGCAGCACCGTATTACGGAATTGAATCTGATCGGCGGCGCTCAACCAGCAGCGCCCGGCCAGCACACCCAGGATTGCAGAGGCCGCCGGGTCCTCGACTGCCTCAGGTGTTCCCGGCACACCCCGCCCCACGGCGATTTCTGGATCTATTTTAATGAAGATGGAGTGCCTTGAACGGGCCAGGGCCTCCAGATCCGCCAGCACCGCCGCAGCCAAATCCGGCCGGTGCCAGTCCAGCAGCGGACCGCGCGGCACATACAGGATGTTCACCCCGAACCGGCTCCGCCGCTGCAGGATCAGGGCGGCGGCCTGAACGGCTCCCGCCCCATCCCGCCAGAGACAGGGATCAGGGGTCCAACCATAGGCCTGCTTGACCCCGGCCCAGGCGCGGGTCTGAAGGATATGGGCCCCGGGCAGTCCGGCCACCAGCTCGTCCCAGTCTGTCCAGGAAGCATGTTCCAGTTGCAGTGTCATCAGACCTCAGACCTCCCGCCCCAGCCAGGGGCTGCATTTGGGCGCCGCACCCTTAAACCTCCCGGCCGGTCCGGCGCCGGTACAGCCCGTACAGCCGGTACAATGCCGGGTGATAGACCCGGTCCCAGGCGCCGGCGGAGCGCAGCAGCTGACCGCCAAAGCCGCGCTTGAAGCGGTAGACGCCCCACAATCCATCCGCACGTTGGGTAAAGTCCGTCTCCAACACGTCCTCCGCCGCATCCGGCACCCCCCATAAATCATAGCTGGTGCAGCCCTGGGCAGCAGCCCAGCGCATCGCTTCCCACTGCAGCAGATAGGTTGGCATGCGGCTGCGCTCGGCATCGGAGGAGGCTCCATAAAAATACCAGGCCCGACTGCCCTGGGCAAAGACCATCAGCGCCGCCAGTGGAGCCCCCTGATAACGGGCGGTCAGCAGGGCGCAGTGCCCGCCGGGTTGAAAGAGTTCATAAGCCCGGCGGTAGTAGGCCGGCGCGTGGACGCCAAAGCCGTCCCGCTGTCCGGTGATGGTCATCAGCTCCTGAAAAGCGGCCAGATCCGCCTCCCGGTCGACCGTCACTTCCTTGCGTTCCGCCAGACGGATGTTGTAGCGCGTCTTGGGCTTCATCCGCTCCAGCCAATCCGCCTCCGGACCGGATAGATCCAGCACAATGGTGCGGCGCGGCTGAATGGGCTCGGCCGGCGTGAATCCAGGCAGGCGCGGCTGCAGCGTGTCCACCGCGTCCTCCCAGGCATCCGGCTCAACTTTGAGGAAAATCGCCCCGCGTGAGCGGCAGAGGCGGTCCACTGCCGGCCAGAGACCCGCCCAGTCCGGTCCGACGGGGCCCTTCGGTAGATAAGCCACCCGCAGTCCCAGCGGCAGCCGCCGGAAAAGGATTTGAGCGCCGGTATCCCCCTGGCAGACCCAGGCGGCATCCCAGCCAAAGGGCTGCTTCAAGGCGGCCCAGGCGGACGTCTGCAGCAGGTGGATGTCCGGGCGGGCGGCGGTGAACTGGTCCCATTGCGAAGCTTCTGGCAGCGTCATCGGTTAATCAATCGATTCAATCTGGGATGGCGGGGTGGAACGCACCACCGCACCCGGAATGATCCGGTCCAACTGCTGAATGACCCCGGCTGCATCCCCGGACCGGGCCAGCTCGAT
>DAOQTN010000307.1:0-4112 GCA_035340555.1 Anaerolineaceae bacterium
CAATCAGCCAGGTCAAGACCCGTGTCATAGTTGTCTATAAAACGGGTAACTATTCAGCCGTAGTATAATGATGATCACGCCACAAGTCGCGGTGTTTATGGCCTTTACCGGTGGTGCTGGCCGCCCGGATATGCAGGTTTTGTGGCTGCCCCTGATGATTTTGGCCATTGGCGACCTGGCTGTCTTGGACCAATCGCTCCCGCCCGGCGCTAATCTGGGAATTTAACCGGTTCAAACATGAAACAACCTGCTTTTTGGATTGCATTACTTTCGGCTCTGTTCTTTGGCGCCGCCACCCCCATCAGCAAACCGCTGCTCGCCCATCTCACGGGTTATCAATTGGCCGGGCTGCTTTATCTGGGGGCTGCGATTGGTGTCGCCCTGTTGGTCATCCGGGAGCGCAAATTTAAACCGCCTTGGCGCATGGACCCGCAAAACCGGCTGCGTCTGTTGGGGGCGGTTATTTTTGGCGGCATCATCGGTCCGTTGGCGCTGCTTGCCGGGCTGCGGCTGGCTTCGGCGGCTTCGGTTTCCATGTGGCTCAATCTGGAGATGGTCGCCACGGCGGTGTTGGGACATCTGATTTTCAAAGATCACCTCACACCCCGCAGCTGGGTGGCCGCGGGCGGTATTCTGCTGGCTGCGTTGATCCTCGCAGCTGGTGAGGGCGCGGCCGGCCTGCTGGCCGGGTTGCTGGTTGCTTTCGCCTGCCTGTGCTGGGGCTTGGATAATCATCTGACAGCCTTAATTGATGACATCACTCCGGCGCAGTCCACCCTGTGGAAGGGCCTGGCAGCCGGAACCACCAATCTGATCATTGGCATGGCCCTGGCGCCGCTAACCGCTCCGGTGGGCAGTGTTTTAGGCGGATTAGGTGTGGGGGTGGTGTCTTATGGGCTGAGTATTGTGCTGTACATCTCGTCTGCGCAGCAACTGGGCGCGACCCGCAGCCAGTTGATTTTTTCCAGCGCACCATTCTGGGGCGTCTTGTTGTCGGTTGTACTGTTGGGCGAATCGTTTACCTGGCAGCATGGCCTGGCGGCGGGTTTGTTTGTGCTTTCAATTGCTTTGCTGTTCCAGGAGCAGCACGCCCATACCCACGCTCACTGGGAACAAGAACATGAACACCGCCACTCCCACAATGATGGGCACCATACCCATACCCATTCTGGCGAGGTTGTCCCTGAATGGCATTCCCACCCGCACCAACACACCTGTCAAATGCATGCCCACCCGCACTGGCCTGATTTGCATCACCGGCATACGCACCAAGCGGAAAGCTGATGAATCTGGGATTGCATCACCCTGGCTTGGTGCCAGGGTTGATTTTTAAAAATTCCTCGTCCTGACTCGTTTGCGCTGTGGGACGTATTACGCTACACTACTATTATGCCACCAGTGATTCACCTTGGAATTGCCGTCAGTGCCGTGCGTCCGCCGTTCACTTACGCTGCGCTGGATGCTGACCGCCGGATGGTGGCGCTGGCTCGCGGCAGCCTGGCGGATGCCTACGCCTATGCCGCGGGACAGAATGCCGCCTGGGTGGCCATCAGCGCCCCCAGTCGTACCAGCGCCGATTACATGTCGCGCGCCGAGGTGCGGGCTCAGTTTACTCCCCCGCCGCCGGTCGGGCGGCACCTGGGTTTGCGCGTGGCTGAATATGAATTACAACGTCGGGGCATTGAAGTAACACAAACCCCGGCCCGGGCCCAGGATTCCCCGGTCTGGGTGCGGCGCGGTTTTGCCCTCTATCAGAATCTGGAGCAGGCTGGGTACCAGCCCTATCCGGCAGCGGAGGCTCCCCGGCAGTGGATGGAGACACATACCGAAAGCGTTTTTGCCGCCCTGCTGGGGCGGCTGCCCCTGCCGGCTCATACGCTGGAAGGCCGATTGCAGCGGCAGCTGGCTCTGTTTGAGCAGCGTCTGCCGGTGGCCGATCCGATGGATTTTTTTGAAGAAATCACCCGCCACCGCCTGCTGCAGGGGGTACTGCCGCTCGGTCTTATTCATTCTGCCGCTGAGCTGAGTGCCATGGCCGCGGCGTTGGTGGCTTGGATGGCAGCACAAACCCCCGAACGGATGGTGCGCTTCGGCGTCCCGGTGGAGGGCGAAATTGTCCTGCCGGCCGCTGATTTTTTCCAGATGCCGCCAGCGCCCACCCAGCCGGCACTGGCGCTGTTTCAAACTTCAGCGGTTGAAAAGTAACGGTCCCTGTCTGCCGGGGATTTATTTTCAGGAGGTCTGCCACGCGGCACGAATGCGGGCATACGTTTCGCTCAGGTCCTCGGGCAGCACCCGCGTTTGCCCAACCACACCCATAAAATTGGTGTCGCCACCCCAACGGGGTACAATATGCAGGTGGACATGATCAGCCACCCCAGCACCGGCCACCGCACCCAGGTTGGCGCCTACGTTAAACCCATCGGGGTGGTAGAGAGAACGCAGTACAGTCAGCGCCTGGGTCATTAACTCCATCATTTCAGCCCGGGTGGCGGGATCCACCAGTTCAAAACTGGGCTGATGACTGATGGGAACAACCATCACATGCCCATTGTTGTAGGGGTAACGATTGAGCATGACCAGTGCCCGTCCTGTGCGGCGCACAATCAGATTTTCTGGGCTGTCGGACTGTTCCAGTGCCAGGCAAAAAATGCAGCCCGCGGGGCGGGCGTGTTGCTGGATATATTTTATTCGCCAAGGGGAAAACAAGTGCTGCATGAAGTGAATTGTAGCATAGATTGAATTTGTCCGGTTTGTAATTGAATCAAAAGCTGCTTCCACGGCACTCCATGGAAGCAGCTGGCTGTCGAAAATGAGCAGGATTAGAGCCCGGCGGCGGCGCGCAGCGCATTCACCTTGTTGGTCTGTTCCCAGGTCAAATTCAGATCGTCACGGCCAAAATGACCATAAGCCGCGACCTGCCGGTAGATGGGACGGCGCAGATCCAGATCATGAATGATGGCACCTGGGCGCAGATCAAAGATCTGGACGACCAGGTCGGCGATGCGATCATCGCTGATCTTGCCGGTGCCAAAGGTCTCCACATTAACGCTGAGGGGATGCGCTACACCAATGGCGTAGGCAACCTGGATTTCGCAGCGATCAGCCAGACCGGCGGCAACAATATTCTTGGCAACCCAGCGGGCTGCATAAGCAGCCGAGCGATCAACCTTGGTCGGGTCCTTGCCCGAGAAGGCCCCGCCGCCGTGCCGGCCCATGCCGCCATAGGTGTCTACAATGATCTTGCGCCCGGTCACGCCGGCATCACCCATGGGGCCACCGATGACAAACCGGCCGGTGGGATTGACGAAAACTTTAAGCTGGTCATCAACCATTTCATCTGGGATGGTGGTCTTGATCACATGCTCAAATACCGCCTCTGAAATTTCGGCATGGCTGACATCGGGGGCATGTTGGGTGCTGATCAGCACCGTATCCACCCGCATCGGACGCCCGTAGCGGTATTCCACCGTGACCTGGCTTTTGCCATCCGGGCGCAGCCAAGGCAGTTGTCCGCTTTTGCGCACTGCTGCCAGTTTACGGGTCAGGTTGTGGGCCAGATAAATGGGCATGGGCATCAGGGTTGGAGTTTCATTGCAGGCAAAACCGAACATCATGCCCTGGTCCCCAGCTCCGATGGATTCGATCTCAGCCTCAGTCATCTCACCGGCTTTGGCTTCCAGGGCCTTGTCAACGCCCATTGCAATGTCGCCGGATTGGGCACAGATGGCCGACTGCACCGCGCAGGTGTGACCATCGAACCCCTTGTCGCTGCTGTCGTAACCAATCTCGGTCACAACCCGGCGGACCAGTTCATCAAAATTGACAAACGCGCGGGTGGTGATCTCACCCAGCACCATCACAAAGCCGGTTTTGGTTGCGGTTTCACACGCCACGCGCGAGGTGGGGTCCTGCTCCAGGCAGGCATCCAACACGGCATCACTGACCTGATCGCAAAGTTTATCCGGGTGGCCCTCAGTTACCGATTCCGAAGTGAACAGGTAATGGGCTGAATTCATGAAAGTTGTGTTCATCGTCTCTCCTATAGATAGAAATTGCCCCTTTTGGAGAGGGGCAATCCGATACATCGTGCGGTTAAGCCCTCTCATCTT